>NZ_JBFJMY010000218.1:0-6828 GCF_041633695.1 Hydrogenophaga sp. | reverse complement strand
TTCGGTGAGCAAGCGCTTGGGCAGGCTGTCGTCCTTGGCGGTGAAACCGGCGGCGTTGTTGAATTCGCGCTCCATGTTCCAGATGCGCTCACCGATTTTTTCCAGCTCTTCGGTCGTGTACTCGTCGCCGCAGGCCGCTGCCATTTGCGGCGCCAGATCGGCCAAGCCCCAGGCAAAGGTGGTGAACACGCACAAGCCCGAAGAGTCGAATGCAGCGGTCGCGTCCTGGAAGGCTTTCACCAACTCCGGCTTGCCTTCGTGTTCCAGCGGGTCTGTCTTGACCGGGATGCCCAACACCTCGGAAGCGATGGTGTAGCCGCGCAGGTGGCAGCCGCCCCGGTTGGACGTGGCGTAGGCCAGGCCAATGCCCTGGATGGCGCGCCCGTCGTAGGCCGGAAATTCCTGGCCCTTGCTGGTCATGCTCAGGTCGGGCTGGCCGTATTTGGCGGTCAGCCGCTTGGAACCGGTGCCGATTTCCTTGCCAAAGCCGCGCCCGTTGACGGTCTCTTCGACCAAAAAGGCCAGCGCATGCGCCGAACCAAAAGGCGCTTCGATGCCGATCTGCTCCTTGGTCAGCACGCCCATTTCGTACATTTCCATCACCGCGCCAATGGTGGCGCCAAAGCTGATGGGGTCTATGCCTTCTTCGTTGCAGATCATGGACGCGTATTGCAAGGCTTCCAGATCCTTCACGCCGTTGGCCGCGCCCAGCGCCCAGGCGGCTTCGTACTCCAGCCCGCCCGAAGCACCCCAGTACTGCGGTTTGTTGGCCACGGTGAAGTGGCCCTGGTCCATCTTGCTGATGCGGCCGCAGGCGATGGTGCAACCAAAGCAGGCCTGGTTGGTCACCAGCTGCTTTTTGCCGTCGGTCTCGCGCGGCGTGGCCATGGCTTCGGCCGAGATGTCCTTGGCACCTTCAAAGGCGTTGTCGCGGTGGTTGCGTGTGGGCAGCGCGCCCATTTCGTTGATGACGTTCATCAACACCTGGGTGCCGTAAGTGGGCAGGCCCTGGCCGGTGACCGCGTTTTCCGCCAGGATCTTTTTCTTTTCGGCGATCACTTTCATGAAGGCCTTGGGGTTCTTGATATTGCCCACGCCCTTGGTGCCGCGCACCGCAATCGCCTTGAGGTTTTTGCTGCCCATGACGGTGCCCACGCCGGAGCGGCCCGCTGCGCGGTGCAAGTCGTTCACCACGGCTGCATAGAGCACGCCGTTTTCGCCCGCCTTGCCGATGCTGGACACCCGGGTGAGCGGGTCCTGCAGACTGGATTTGAGGATTTCCTCGGTCTTCCAGACGCTTTCGCCCCAGAGGTGGCTGGCGTCGCGCAGTTCGGCCACATCGTCGCTGATGTAAAGGTAGACCGGCTTGGGCGATCGACCCTCCACGATCACCATGTCCCAGCCCGCCATCTTGAGCTCGGCGCCCCAGTAGCCACCCGAATTCGAGCAGGCAATGGCGCCGGTGAGCGGGCTCTTGGTGATGACGGTGTAGCGCCCGCCGGTGGAGGCCATGGTGCCGGTGAGTGGCCCGGTGGCCCAGATCAGTTTGTTCTCCGGTGCCAGCGGATCGACCTTGGGGTCGACTTCGCTCACCAGGTATTTGCTGCCCAGACCGCGCGAGCCAATGTAGGCGCGCGCCCAGTCCATGTTCAGCGGTTCGGAAGTGACGGTGCCCGCGCTCAAGTCCACGCGGAGGATTTTTTCAGCCCATGACATAGTGGTGCTCCTTTGGTGGGTTGACGGATCAGGCCGCTGACGGCTGGTTGCCCAGCTTGTCGGCCCACTGTTTCATCTTGTCCATGCCGGTCCAGTTCGCGTCGATGAAGGTGATCGCAGCGGTCGGGCAGGCGTCGGCGCAAGCCGGCTCGCCACCGCACAGATCGCACTTCTGCACCTTGCCGGTTTCCTGCACGTAGTTGATGGTGCCGAACGGGCAGGCGATGGTGCAGACCTTGCACCCGACACAGGTGGAGTCGTTGACCACCTTGGCGCCCGTGAGCTTGTCCACCGTGATCGCCTCGACCGGACAGGCGTGCAGGCACCAGGCCTCGTCGCACTGGGTGCAGGTGTAAGGCACCTTCTTGCCGGTGTGGTGGAAGTCGAAGACTTTGATGCGCGATTTGGACGTGGCGTAGGTGCCGTAGTTCTCGAACGAACAGGCCATTTCGCACTGCAAGCAGCCGGTGCATTTGTCCGGATTGATGTGCAGAACTTTTTGCATGTGAGTCTCCTGTGTGGGGTGGTTTCGCCGAGCCGTGGGCCACCGCCGGGGCACAGCCACCAGCAGCCTTATGAACGGGTTTGCCTATGCATTGTTGGAGGCAATCACCGCCTCCGATTCAGGGTTATCCCTAGTCGGACACCTGCGGCACGATGAAATTCTCAAAATGAAACACTGCTCTAATGCATTCATGCGATGAAGCCCTCACAGTACGGCTCAGACCCACGGAACGCAGCAACGGCACGGCCTCATGCAAACCCCACTTCCACCGCACACCTCCACCCATCCGCTGGATCGCATCGACCGGATCGAGGCCGCGCGGCGCCAGGTCCTGCTGGAAGGCTCGCTCAACCCCTCCCAGTGGGTGCCGCCCTGGATCGACCGCTCGTGGCGGCGCTGTCTGGCGCTGGGCCAGACGCACGACCGCCCCTTGGTGTTCAACGCCGTGTCGGCGCGCGATGTCGCGGCCGCCTTGGAAACCAGCCAACCCTTGCTGCGCGCAGCCGCCCCGGTGATCCGTTCGTTGGCCCGCGTCATGGCCGACACGCGCTACTTCGCCATCCTCACCAACGCACAGGGCGTGGTGATCGACGTGAACGGCCCCATCGACCGGCACGACCCCCACGCCGACCTGATCGCTCGCGTGGGTGTGGACCTGTCGGAGCACGCCGTCGGCACCACCGCCATTGGCACCACGCTCACCGAACTGCAACCGGTCTGGCTGCACCGGGGCGAACATTTTTTCAACGACGCGGCGGTCTACAGCTGCGCCGGTGCGCCGCTGTTCGGCCCGGACGGTCGCTGCGTGGGCATGCTGGACCTGACCGGCATCCAGGTGCCCGAGCGTCCCGCGCTCAAACACCTGGTGACCCAGTCGGCGCGCAGCATTGAAAACGCGTTGACGCTGGCACAACCGCACGAGTTGCTGCTGCGCATCAACTGGCTCGACCGCCCGCTGGGTCAGGACGGCGACGGCCTGGTCTGCCTGGATGGCGACGGCTGGCTCACCGGCACGAACCGCGCCGCCGCCGAAATATTGGCCCTGGTGCCGGGCCAGCGCCTACCGCACGCCGACGATGTGTTTGCGGTGGCCAGCGATCAGCTGTTTGAACAAGGCCGCCACCACCGCGCAGCCCTGGAAGTGCCGCTGTGGTCGGGCCTGCGCCTGCAATTGCAGGCCCAGCTTTCGCACGACGGCGCACAACTGGTATCGCCACCCAGCGCGAGCCTGAAGGACGTGGAGGCCGCGCTGATCCGCAAAGCGGTGCAAGACGCCCGTGGCAACGTGACAGAGGCCGCGAGCAAGCTGGGCATCAGCCGCGCCACGGTCTACCGCAAACTGCCCCGTCAGCGCCGGGACGGCTGATACCGCTCACGAACCGCGCACCAGGCGCTTGCGCGGCAGAAGCAGCGTCGGCTCCTAGCGGTTTTGTTCGGCGTCGAGCTCGGCCATCTCGGCCTCGGTGAACACGCGTGAACGCGTATGAAACGCCTTGCCCTCGGGGCCCTCCAGCGAGAAAGTGCCGCCATGGCCTTCGATCACATCGATGATGAGCTGCGTGTGGCGCCAATACGCGTACTGGGCCTTGCCGATGTAAAACGGGCAGCCACCGATCTCACCCAGGTACACGTCGCCCGCACCCATGGTGATTTCGCCCGGCAGGTAGCAGTTGGCCGCGCTGTTGTCGCAGCAGCCACCCGACTGGTGGAACATCAGATCGGGGCCGTGTTTCGTTCTGAGAAATTGGATCAACTCAACGGCTGCCGGGGTGGCAATGACTTTTTCGACCATGTCTGTCTCCTTGAACGGGTAACGGGTGGCGGCGAAATGGAAAACGCCGAAGCGGCGTACCAGCTCCGGCGCGAGATGTCTGAACCCAGAGCGCTGCGGAGCCGGCTCTGCCGGACCGCCAGCGTTGCCCCCTTGAGGGGGTGACGCGCCGCAGGCGCGGCGCAGGGGTGGGTCAGAAAAAGCCCAACTTGTTCTCGCTGTAGCTGACCAGCAGGTTCTTGGTCTGCTGGTAGTGGTCCAGCATCATCTTGTGGGTTTCACGGCCGATGCCCGACTCCTTGTAACCGCCGAAGGCGGCGTGCGCGGGATAGGCGTGGTAGCAGTTGGTCCACACGCGGCCGGCCTTGATGGCGCGGCCCATGCGGTAGGCCACGTTGCCGTTGCGGCTCCACACGCCAGCACCCAGGCCATACAGCGTGTCGTTGGCGATCTCCAGGGCTTCGGCTTCGTCCTTGAAGGTGGTCACGGCCAGCACGGGGCCAAAAATTTCTTCCTGGAAGATGCGCATCTTGTTGTGGCCCTTGAACAGGGTGGGCTGCACGTAGTAGCCGCCGTCCAAGTCACCACCCAGATGGGCCTGCCCGCCACCGGCGAGTACCTCGGCGCCCTCTTCCTTGCCCAGCTCCAGATACGACAGGATCTTGGTGAGCTGTTCCTTGGAAGCCTGTGCGCCCATCATGCTGTCGGTGTCCAACGGGTTCTTGTGCTGGATGGCGGCCACGCGCTTGAGCACGCGCTCCATGAAACGGTCGTAAATGCTTTCCTGGATCAAGGCGCGGCTGGGGCAGGTGCAAACCTCGCCCTGGTTGAAGGCGAACAGCACCAAGCCTTCGATGGCCTTGTCGAGGAAGGCGTCGTCCTTGTCCATGATGTCGGCAAAGAACACGTTGGGTGACTTGCCACCCAGTTCCAGCGTGGCCGGGATCAGGTTGTTGGCGGCAGCCTGGGCGATCACGCGGCCCGTGGTGGTGGAGCCGGTGAAGGCGATCTTGGCGATGCGCTTGGAAGTCGCCAGCGGCATACCGGCTTCGCGGCCATAACCGTTCACGATATTGAGCACGCCGGGGGGCAGCAGGTCGGCGATCAGCTCGGCCAGGATCAGGATGGAGATCGGGGTGGACTCGGCGGGCTTCAAGACCACACAGTTGCCCGCGCCCAGTGCCGGCGCCAGTTTCCAGGCGGCCATCAGAATGGGGAAGTTCCAGGGAATGATCTGCCCGACCACGCCCAGCGGCTCCTGGATGTGGTACGCCACCGTGGTGTCGTCGATGTTGGACAGCGCGCCTTCTTGCGCGCGCACGCAGCCCGCGAAATAGCGGAAATGGTCCACGGTCAGCGGAATGTCGGCGTTGAGCGTTTCGCGTATCGCTTTGCCGTTGTCCACGGTCTCAGCATAGGCCAGCAGTTCCAGGTTGGCTTCGATGCGGTCGGCGATTTTCAGCAGGATGTTGGAACGCGTGGCGGCATCGGTCTTGCCCCAGGCATCGGCGGCGGCATGCGCGGCATCGAGTGCGAGTTCGATGTCCTCGGCGGTGGAGCGTGCGGCCTGGGTATAGACCTTGCCGTTGACCGGCGTGATGACATCGAAGTACGCGCCTTTGACCGGCGCGACGAAACGCCCGCCAATGAAGTTGTCGTACTGTGCTTTGTAGGTGATCTTGGCGCCGGCGGCGCCGGGAGCTGCGTAGAGCATGTTGTCTTCCTCTGGGTGTACAGGTTGCAGATAAGAGCCTGGAGTGGCCCCATCTCTGCCTCAAGTTCCATGCCATGCCCAGATACCGCTTTTCTCCGATTTTTGGCCCCCTTTTGCGCACCATCTGCTCCCCGATGCAACACCGCGATACACCCATCTGCGCCATTGCGCCAAAGTGAAACAAGGCCGTGTTGGCCCTTGGAGCAGGCTGGGCTTGTCGCACGCGGTCCAACACCGGCGCGCGAGGGCATCGAAGTCCTGCGCGAGAGACTTCGCTGACCGGATTTTGGGTGGGTGTTTGCAGCCGCCGTGGCGCAGAAATCCTGGCTGAACCTGGCCGGTGATCGGCAGGGACAGGCCCTGGAGGCTACGCACCGCGTAGGCGCGTGGCAGACGTGAATGGCCTGCGCTATTTGCTGGCGTTGGGGAAGAACAGCTGTTCGCCACCGATTTTGTAGGTCGCGATCACCGCCTGCCCCGCAGGGCCCGTCACCCAATCCACAAATTTCTGGCCTTCTGCGGTCTTGATCTGCGGGAACTTGGCCGCGCTCACCAGCATCACGCCGTACTGGTTGAACAAGCGTTTGTCGCCCTCTACCAGCACGGCCATATCGGCCTTGTTCTTGAAGTTCAGCCAGGTACCCCGGTCGGCCAGCACGTAGCCGCCACTGGACGCCGCGATGTTGAGCGCCGGCCCCATGCCACAACCGCACTCCTTGTAGCCCGTGCCCTTGTTGGCGTCGGTGTCGGTCATCTTCCAGAAACGCAGTTCGGCCGCGTGCGTGCCGCTCTTGTCACCGCGCGAGATGAACTCGGCGTTGGCCGTCGCCAGCTTTTTCAAGGCCACCACGATGTCGTTGCCCTGTGTCTTCACGGGATCGGCCTTGGGTCCGATCAGCACAAAGTCGTTGTACATCACGTCCAGCCGCTGGCCTGCGAAGCCGTCGGCCACAAACTGCTCTTCTTTGACCTTGTCGTGCACGAACAGCACATCGGCGTCGCCGCGGCGGGCCATGTCGATCGCCTGCCCCGTGCCCAGCGCGACTACCTTCACGTCGATGCCGCTGGCTGTTTTGAAAGCCGGTAACAGGTGGGCAAACAAGCCCGACTGCTCGGTGGACG
>NZ_JBFJMY010000217.1:0-6836 GCF_041633695.1 Hydrogenophaga sp. | reverse complement strand
CGCCGTGCACCGCGTGGCGCTGCAAAGCGAGGCGGCACGGCACACCGCGCTGACCCGCTTGTTCACCGGCCGGCCCGCACGCGGCATTGTCAACCGCGTGATGCGCGAGCTCGGCCCCATGAGCGATGCGCCACCGGCGTTCCCACTCGCCACCAGCGCCATGGCGCCGCTGCGCGCGCACTGGGAAGCACAAGGCAGTGGCGATTTTTCCCCTCTGTGGGCAGGCCAGAACGTGAGCGGTTGCCAGACCATGGGCGCTGCCGAACTCACCGTCCAACTCGCTCAAGGACTCGTCGAGGGCACACCATGTTTGTTGTGATTTTTCGCGCCCGTGTGCGCCAGTTCGACGCGCAATACACCAGCGTGGCCGCGCAGATGCGCGAACTGGCGCTGAAAGATTTTGGCTGTCTGGAGTTCACCGCCGTGACCGAAGGCGAGCAGGAGATCGCGCTCTCCTACTGGCCCGACGAAGCCAGCATCCGCGCCTGGAAGCAGCAAGCCGACCACCAGATGGCGCAGCAGCTGGGGCGCGAGCGCTGGTACGCGTCGTACAGCGTGGAGATCGCGGAAATCCAGCGCAGCTACGCCCGCCCGTCTTCCGCACCCACCCCCACTTGATTCCCACCTGATGGCCAAAGAAAAAACCCAGTTCAGCTGCAACGAATGCGGCGGCAGCAGCCCCAAATGGCTGGGCAAGTGCCCGCACTGCGGCGCCTGGAACACCTTGATCGAGTCGGTGGCCGAATCCAGCGCCCCGGCCAAGAACCGCTTCGCGTCGTTGGCAAAAACCGCCGAAGTGATCGCCCTGGCCGATATCGAAGCCAGCGACGTGGAACGCACGCCCACCGGCCACGACGAGCTCGACCGCGTGCTGGGCGGTGGCATTGTGGAAGGCGGCGTGGTGTTGATCGGCGGTGACCCCGGCATCGGCAAATCTACCCTGCTGCTGCAGGCGCTCGACGCCTTGCAGCGCCGGGGACAGAACACGCTCTATGTCACCGGCGAAGAAAGCGGTGCGCAAGTGGCGCTGCGCTCGCGCCGCCTCGGGCTGGACGGCTCACAAGTCAAGGTGCTGGCCGAAATCCAGCTGGAAAAAATCCTGGCCACGCTGGACGCCACCCGGCCCACCATCGCCGTGATCGACTCGATCCAGACCGTGTATTCGGAACAGCTCACCTCGGCACCCGGCTCGGTGGCGCAGGTGCGCGAGTGCGCTGCGCACCTGACGCGCGCGGCCAAGGCCAGCGGCACGGCCATCGTGCTGGTGGGCCACGTGACCAAAGAAGGCGCGCTGGCCGGCCCGCGCGTGCTGGAGCACATGGTGGACACGGTGCTGTATTTCGAAGGCGACACGCACAGCAGTTTTCGCCTGATCCGCGCCATCAAGAACCGCTTTGGCGCGGTCAACGAAATCGGCGTCTTCGCGATGACGGAAAAGGGTTTGAAGGGCGTTTCCAACCCAAGCGCCATCTTTCTCTCCCAGCATCCCGAGCCGGTGCCCGGCAGCTGCGTCATGGTGACGCTGGAAGGCACGCGCCCCTTGCTGGTGGAAATCCAGGCGCTGGTGGACAGCGGCGGGCCATCACCCCGGCGCCTTTCGGTGGGGCTGGACCGGGACCGTCTGGCCATGCTGCTGGCGGTGCTGCACCGCCACGCGGGCGTGGCCTGCATGGACCAGGACGTGTTCGTCAACGCCGTGGGCGGTGTGCGCATCAGCGAACCGGCGGCCGATCTGGCGGTGATGCTGGCCATCACCTCCAGCTTGCGCGGCAAGCCCTTGCCCAAAGGTTTCATTGCGTTTGGCGAGGTCGGCCTGGCGGGCGAGGTGCGCCCGGCGCCGCGCGGCCAGGAACGGCTGAAAGAAGCGGCCAAGCTGGGCTTCAGCGTGGCCGTGGTGCCCAAGGCCAACGCGCCGAAGAAAAACGACAAGGCTTTTGAAGGGCTCACCATCCACGCGGTGGAACGCATCGACGAAGCCATGTCACTGGTTCGAGGACTCTGAACACATGCCCCGTCTCCCCTCCTCCGTCCGCATCTGGCTGTTCCCGGCCCTGGGCCTGACGCTCTGTTTCGCCGCCTGGCGCAGCTACAGCTGGCCCGGCCTGGCGCTGGCCGCGTCCATGCTGAGCTTCTGGGTGCTGCTGCAATTCACCCGCTTGATGCGCTTGCTGCGCACCGTGGCCGACCGGCCTCTGGCGCAGGTGCCCGACGCGCGCGCCCTGCAACCCAAGCTGAACAAGGGCATGGCCATGGGCGAGGTGCTGCGGCTGACCGGCTGCCTGGGCCGGCGCCGCTCGCCAGAAGACGCGCAACCCGAGACCTTTGAATGGAGCGACGACCAGGGCTTTGCCTTGCTCGCCACGTTCAAGAATGGGCGGTTGACCACGTCGGCGATCCACGGAACCCGTTCGGCCGATGTTTCTGCCGCGGCGCCTGCGCCCACCGGGCGCACGTAAAATCGGCAGCACAACCCAACCGCCTGCACCCGGACACCGCCGGTGCGCACGCACCACCTAAAAGGTTTTGAACATGTCTCCCATTCCTTCGATGTCCGACCGCGACGGCAAAATCTGGATGGACGGCCAGATGGTCGACTGGCGCGACGCCAAGATCCACGTGCTGACCCACACCTTGCACTACGGTTGTGGCGCGTTTGAAGGCGTGCGCGCCTACAACACGGTCAATGGACCGGCGATCTTCCGGCTGGAGGAGCACACCGAGCGCTTGTTCAACAGCGCCAAGATCCTGCGCATGAAGATCCCGTTCACGCCGGAACAGGTCAATGAAGCGCAGAAGGCGGTGGTGCGCGAAAACAAGTTGGAGAGCTGCTACCTGCGCCCCCTGACCTGGGTCGGCGACAAGAAGCTGGGCGTTTCCATGAAGGGCAACACCATCCACCTGATGGTGGCGGCCTGGCCCTGGGGCGCCTACCTGGGTGAAGAAGGCATGAAGCGCGGCATCCGCGTGAAAATTTCCAGCTACACCCGCCACCACGTCAACATCACCATGACGCAGGCCAAGGCGGTGAGCAACTACACCAACTCCATCCTGGCCAACCAGGAAGCCACCGACGACGGTTACGACGAAGCCATGCTGCTCGACGCCAGCGGCTTCGTGTCCGAAGGCGCGGGTGAAAACCTGTTCGTGGTGAAAAACGGCGTGATCTACACGCCCGACCTCTCGGCCGGTGCGCTGAACGGCATCACCCGCAACACGGTGCTCCACATCGCCAAGGACCTGGGCCTGGAAGTGGTGCAAAAGCGCATCACCCGCGACGAGGTCTACATCGCCGACGAGGCTTTCTTCACCGGCACCGCCGCCGAAGTCACGCCGATCCGCGAACTCGACCGCATCGAGCTGGGCAAACAAGGTTACGTGGGCAGCCGCGGACCCATCACCGAAAAAATCCAGAGCGCGTTCTTTGACATCGTCAATGGCCGCAACCCCCAGTACGCCCACTGGCTCACGAAAGTCTGAGGCCGCGCATGAGCAACTCCACCATCGAACTCAAAGCCAGCGATCTCAACGCCCACGGCGGGGTGTTTTGCCCCAGCCCGCTGGCCGACATGAAGGTCTGGAACACCCACCCCAAGGTGTATCTGGATGTGGCCAAAACCGGCGAAGGCAAATGCCCGTATTGCGGCACGGTGTACCGGCTCCAGGCGGGCGAAGTGGTGGCGCACGGTCACTGAAGCTGACAAGGCGGTGATCTAGGGGAAGAGATAATTTGTGCCAAGGTAGGGACCCCATGATTCTCGTCACCGGCGGCGCCGGCTTTATCGGCGCCAATTTCGTTCTCGACTGGCTGGCTCAAAGCGACGAGCCCGTCGTCAACCTCGACAAACTCACTTACGCCGGCAACCGGGCGAACCTGGCCGACCTGGGTGCAAACCCTCGCCACATCTTTGTGCAAGGCGACATTGGCGACACCGCCTTGCTCGCGCGCTTGCTGGCCGAGCACCGGCCACGCGCCATCATCAACTTCGCCGCCGAAAGCCATGTGGACCGCTCCATCCACGGCCCGGGCGATTTCATCCAGACCAATGTGGTTGGTACCTTCCACCTGCTCGAATCGGTGCGCGCTTACTGGGGCGCACTGGCGGGCGACGAAAAAGCCGCTTTTCGCTTCCTGCACGTCTCCACCGACGAGGTGTACGGCAGCCTGGCGCCCGATGCGCCCGCCTTCACCGAAGAGCACCGGGTAGAGCCCAACAGCCCGTATTCGGCCAGCAAGGCCGCCAGCGACCACCTGGTGCGCGCCTGGCACCACACCTACGGCCTGCCGGTGCTCACCACCAACTGCAGCAACAACTACGGCCCCTTCCACTTCCCCGAGAAACTGATCCCGCTGATGATCGTCAACGCCCTGGCGGGCAAGCCCTTGCCCGTGTATGGCGACGGCCTGCAGGTGCGCGACTGGCTCTATGTGAAAGACCATTGCAGCGCCATCCGCCGCGTGCTCGACGCCGGGCGCCTGGGTGAAACCTACAACGTGGGTGGCTGGAACGAAAAGCCCAACATCGAGATCGTGCACACCGTGTGTGCCTTGTTGGACGAGCTGCGCCCGCGCGCCGATGGCCAGGGCTACGCCATACAAATCACCACCGTGCAAGACCGCCCCGGCCACGACCGGCGCTACGCCATCGACGCGCGCAAGCTGGAGCGCGAACTGGGCTGGAAGCCGGCCGAGACCTTTGAGAGCGGCATCCGCAAGACGGTGGAGTGGTACCTGGCCCACCCGGACTGGGTTTCGAACGTGCAAAGCGGGGCTTACCGCGAATGGATCGCCGCGCAGTACGTCGAACCGGCCAAGGCCGCATGAAGATTCTGCTGCTCGGCAAAAACGGCCAGGTTGGCTGGGAACTGCAACGCAGCCTGGGCCCGCTGGGCGAGCTGGTGGCGCTGGACCGGCACAGCACCGGCGCTTGCGGTGATCTGAGCAATCCGACGGGTTTGCGGGCCACCGTGTTGGCCCTGCGGCCCGACGTGATCGTCAACGCCGCGGCCTACACCGCCGTGGACCGGGCACAGAGCGAGCCCGATCTGGCCCATGCCATCAATGCGGCTTCGCCGGGTGTTCTGGCGCAGGCCGCGCAAGCAGTGGGCGCCCTGCTGGTGCACTACTCCACCGACTACGTGTTCGATGGCAGCGGCAACACCCCCTGGCGCGAAGACGCGGCGACCGGCCCTTTGAGCGTGTACGGCCAAACCAAACTCGAAGGCGAGCAGCTGATCGCCGCCAGCGGAGCGCGCCACCTGATTCTGCGCACCAGCTGGGTGTATGCCGCACGCGGGGGCAACTTTGGCAAGACCATGCTGCGCCTGGCCGGTGAGCGCGAGCGGCTGACCGTGATCGACGACCAGTTCGGCGCGCCGACCGGGGCCGACCTGATCGCCGACGTCAGCGCCCACGCCATCCGCCAAGTCCAACGCGACCCGGCCTGCGGCGGCGGCTACCACCTGGCCGCCGCTGGCGAGACCACTTGGAACGGGTATGCACGCTTCGTGATCGACACCGCGCGGGCGCTCCAGCCCGAACGGGCGCTCAAGGTGCTGGAAGTGGCGCCGGTCCCGACCAGCGCCTTCCCCACGCCGGCGCAGCGCCCGCTCAACTCCCGGCTCGACACCACCCGCCTGCGCCAGACCTTTGGCCTGCATCTGCCCGACTGGCAAAGCGGCGTGCGCCGCATGCTGGCCGAAATCCTCTAGAAAGAGCTGCACCCCCATGACCCCACGCAAAGGCATCATCCTGGCCGGCGGCTCCGGCACCCGCCTGCACCCGGCCACCCTGGCCATCAGCAAGCAACTGCTGCCGGTGTACGACAAGCCCATGGTTTATTACCCCTTGAGCACGCTGATGCTCGCGGGCATCCGCGAGGTGCTCATCATCAGCACGCCGCAAGACACGCCGCGCTTTGAACAACTGCTGGGCGACGGCAGCCAGTGGGGCATGCAGCTGCAATACGCGGTGCAAGCCAGCCCGGACGGCCTGGCCCAAGCGTTTCTGATCGGTGAGCCATTTCTGGCTGGTGCGCCCAGCGCCCTGGTGCTGGGCGACAACCTGTTCTACGGCCACGACTTCGCCCGCCTGCTCTCGGACGCCAACGCCCAAGACAGCGGCGCCACCGTCTTCGCTTACCACGTGCAAGACCCCGAGCGGTACGGTGTAGTGGCGTTCGATGAACAAGGCAAAGCCCGCAGCATCGAAGAAAAGCCCACCAAGCCCCAGAGCAACTACGCCGTCACCGGTCTGTACTTTTACGACAGCCAGGTGGTCGACATCGCCAAGGCGGTCCAACCCAGCGCACGCGGTGAGCTGGAGATCACGGCGGTCAACCAGGCTTACCTGGACTTGGGCCAGCTCAAGGTGCAGATCATGCAGCGCGGCTACGCCTGGCTGGACACTGGCACCCACGACAGCCTGCTCGAAGCCAGCCAGTTCATCGCCACGCTGGAACATCGGCAAGGCCTGAAGATCGCCTGCCCGGAAGAAATCGCCTGGCGCCACGGCTGGATCGACGGCCCGCAGCTGGAGCGCTTGGCGCAACCCCTGTCCAAGAACGGCTACGGCCAATACCTGCAACGCATACTCCAAGAAAAGCTGTATCCATGAAAGTCACACCCACCGCCATCCCCGAGGTGCTGATCATCGAGCCCAAGGTGTTCGGCGACGCCCGTGGCTTCTTCTTCGAGAGCTTCAACCAAAAGGCATTCAACGAAGCCACCGGCCTGGACGTGAACTTCGTGCAAGACAACCACAGCCGCAGCGCCAAGGGTGTGCTGCGTGGCCTGCACTACCAGGTGCAGCAGCCCCAGGGCAAGCTGGTGCGGGTGGT
>NZ_JBFJMY010000216.1:0-6871 GCF_041633695.1 Hydrogenophaga sp. | reverse complement strand
CGCCGTTGACGGCCTTCAGGTGCGGCACACAGGCGCGCACCATCTGGAAGGCGCCGACCACATTGACGCCGAAGATTTTCTGAAACGTGTCCGCGTCCAGCGCATCCCAGTTGGAGACGCCGGCAAAAGATGTGATGCCGGCGTTGTTGACCAGCGCATCGATGCGACCCCAGCGCCCGACCGCCGCGTCGGCCATGCGGCGGCAGTCGCCATCGTCGGCCACATCGCCGCGCACCAGCAGCGTATCCGCGCCCACCGCTTGGCAGGCGGCCTCGGACGCTCGGGCTTCTTGTTCGCTTTTCGAGTAGTTGACCAGTACGTTGTAACCCCGGCCCGCCAGGCTCAGCGCCGTGGCCGCGCCCACACCGGTTGCGGACCCGGTGACGATGGCGACCTTTTTCTGAGCGGACATGTGGTGTCTCCTCTGTTGTGTTTGTCGATACGGCGAGCCAGCGGGTGCTGGTCAGCGGCCATGGTGCGCCTGCTCGCGCTCCCGGGCAAACGCCACATACCAATCCAGGCAGCCCGGGTTGGCCATGGCTTCTTTGTTGATGACTTTTTCCAGCGGCTGGCCGAGCAGCAGTTTCTTGATCGGCAATTCCTGCTTCTTGCCCGAGAGCGTGCGCGGCACTTCGGCCACCTGAAAAATCGCGTTGGGCAGGAAGCGCGGCGAGAGCGCGGTGCGGATCGCGTCGTTGAGCCGGGCTTTCATGGCGGCGTCCAGTGCGATGCCTTCGCGCAGCACCACGAACAGCGGCATGTAGCTCTCTTTGCCCAGGTATTCCAGGTCGACCACCATGGAGTCCATGACCTCGGGCAGGGCTTCGACCGCGCTGTACAGCTCGCTGGTGCCCATGCGCAGGCCGTGGCGGTTGATGGTGGCATCCGACCGGCCGTAGATGACGCAGGAGCCGTCGGGGTAGATGCGCAGCCAGTCGCCGTGGCGCCAGACGGCACCGGCGCTCTTGTCGAGATCGCCGCCCGCTGGCTTTCTGCCCAGGCCCGCCGGGTACATGTCGAAGTAGCTGCCGATCAGGCGCTGGTGGTCCACGTCGCCCACGAAATACAGCGGCATGGCGGGAATGGGCTGGGTGCAAACCAGTTCACCCACTTCGTCGATCACGGGCTGGCCTTGTTCGTTCCAGGCCTCTACGGCGGCACCCAGCACACGGCACTGCATGCGACCCGGTATTTGCGGCAGTTCGCGGTGGCCGCCGATGAAGGCGCCCAGCAGATCGGTACCACCGGAAATGTTGCACCACCAGATGTCGCCCCCACGCTCCCCCGCTGCGCGTGGTCCGCTGCCCCCCAGGGGGGCTGATTCACCTTGGGGCGGCCCGGCGGTGAATCGGTCGCCCCCACGTTCCCCCGCTGCGCGTGGTCCGCTGCCCCCCAAGGGGGCTGGTTCGCCACTCCGTTCGGGCTGAGCCTGTCGAAGCCCTTCGACAGGCTCAGGGTGAACGGTGTTGGCGCGCGCCTCGGCCAAGCGCCGAAACTGCTGCGTGCCCCAGTTCTGCGCGTCTTCGGACAGCGGTGAACCGGTGGTGCCGAGCGCCCTTACCGTTGACAAGTCGCCGCAGGTGGACAGGTCCACGCCGGCCTTGAGGCAGTTGGCGAAGAAGGCCGCGCCGGCGCCGAAAAAGCTCACGCGCTGCTCGGCGGCAAAGCGCCAGAGCACGGTCCAGTCGGGCTTGTCTTTGCTGCCGCCGGGGTTGCCGTCGTAAATGACACAGGTGGTGCCGCCCAGCAAGCCACCGGTTTGTGCGTTCCACATCACCCAGCCGGTCGAGCTGTACCAGTGGTAGCGCTCGCCCCAGCTGTTGGGCTGGTAGCTGCAACCCACGTCGTTGTGCAGGCACACATTGACCATGCCCACGATGACGACGCCGCCGTGCCCGTGCACGATGGGTTTGGGCAGCCCGGTGGTGCCGCTGGAATAGACGATCCACAGCGGATGGTCGAACGGCAGCGACAAGGGTTCAAAAGCGGCCACGGCCGCGTCGTCGCGGGCGCAGACGCTGGCAAAAGAAGTACACGGCGCGGCGCTGGCCAGCGCCGCCTGTTGGGCGCTCTCATCGGCGGCCAGATTGCAGTGCAAGACCACATGCCGCACGGTCGGCAGGGCCGCGCGCAATTCGGCCACCACGGGCAGGCGGTCGAAATCGCGCCCGCCGTAGGTGACGCCATCGCAGGCGATCAAGACCTTGGGCTCGATCTGGCGAAAGCGGTCGAGCACGGCGTGGGTGCCCATGTCGGGCGCGCACAAACTCCACACGCCGCCAACGCTCACCGTGGCCAGAAAGGCAACCATGGTCTGCGCAATGTTGGGCAGATACGCCGCCACCCGGTCGCCGGGCAGCACGCCCTGCGCTAGCAGGTGCAGGGCCATCGCGGCCACCTGGCGCCGAAGCTCGGGCCACGACAGTTCGGTGTGCTGGCCTTTTTCATTGCGGCCCACGATGGCCGGAAAACCCGCCGCGTGCGCCGCCTCCACGTGGCGCAAGACCTGCTGCGCGTAGTTCAGCTGCGCGCCGGGAAACCAGCGCGTGCCCGGCATGGTGTTTTTCTCCAGCACGGCGGTGTGGGGTGTGGGCGAGTGCAGATCGAAGTAGTCCCACACGCTTTGCCAGAACGCATCGAGGTCGGTGATGGACCAGCGCCAGAGCGCGTCGTAGCTGTCGAAGCGCAGGCCGCGCTGCTCGGTCAGCCAGTTTTGGTACAGGCGGATCTGGGGCGTGAAGGGTGCTGCTTTTGTCTCGCTCATGGGTGGTTTCCTTGTTTCCACCGCGAGGGTAACAGCGCCTGCGCGCCGACCGCCAAGGGTTTGTACGAATGTTCAACAATCTTGTACGAGCGTTCAATATCCGGCATGTTGAAGACAAACACCGCCACCGCCAAGCCGCGCCGCACACCGGCGACGGCGGTGCGCGCGGACCGGCGCATGGACATCTTGCTGGCCGCCGAGAAACTGTTTGCCCAGCACGGCTACTACGCGGTGTCGATCCGCCAGATCGCCACCGAGGCCGAGGTGCCGCTGGCCCTGGTGGGCTACTACTTTGGTCAGAAACACGAGCTGTTCCACGCCATCTTTGAGCACTGGCGCCACACCTACGAAGAGCGCCTGGCGCTGCTGGCGCAGGCCCGCACAGCCCCGCGCGACGAGCGCACGCTGGAGCGCATGGTGCACGCCTTCGTCGACCCGGTGATGCGCATGCGCGCCAGCCCCGAGGGCGAGTACTACGCCCTGCTGGTGGCGCGTGAACTGTCGTACCGCACACCCGATGCCGACCGCGTGCTGGTCGATTATTTCGACCCGATGGCGCACGCCTTCATCGACGCGCTGCAAGACGTCTGCCCGAACAGCAGCCGGGGCGATGCCGCCTGGGCCTACCAGTTCACCCTGGGTGCGCTGATCCACCACATGAGCGATACGCGCGTGCGGCGCCTCTCACGCGACGAATGCACGCCCTTCGACCCCGCCGCCACGCCGCGCCTGGTGCGCTTCGTCACCGCCGGCATCCAGGCACTGCTGGTCGTGCGCCCCCCGACACCGCCCCCGCGTTCCCGTTCCCGTTCCGCTACCTAAACCAACTCCAGGAGACAGACATGAGATTTCCCCCGTTCAAACACAGCCTGCTGATCGCCGCGCTCGCACTGACCGCCGGTGGCCTGCATGCGCAGCAGGTCATCAAACTCACCGCTGCTGCGGGCCATCCGCCGGTGTTCCTGTGGGTCAAGACGCTGGACGAGACCTTCATTCCCGAGGTGGACAAAAAACTGGCGGTGACGGGCAAATACAAAATCGAGTGGACCAAGGCTTATGGCGGCACGCTCATGAAGCTGGGCAGCGAGTCCAAGGGTGTCGCCGAGGGTGTGGCCGACATGGGCATCGTGAGCACGCTGTTCGAAGCGTCCAAGTTCCCGTTGCAAAACGTGTCCTACTTCGCGCCCTTCGGCACCGACCGCATCGACCTGGTGAGCAAAACCATCGCCAGCACCCAGAAAGCGGTTCCGGCCATGGCCGACGCCTGGACCAAGAACGGTCTGGTCTACCTCGGTGGCATGGCGCTGGACTCGTACCACATCTATTCCAAGTTCCCGATCACGCGCTACGAAGACCTGAACGGCAAAAAAATCAGCGCACCCGGCCCAGCGGCCAACTGGATCAAAGGCACCGGTGCGGTGGCCGTGGCCGGCACGCTGAACTCGTACTACGAAGACATCAAGTCCGGCGTGTCCGACGGCGCGGCGGTGTTCACCACCGGTGCGGCAGCGGCCAAGCTGTACGAAGTGGCGCCCTACATCACCAAGGTCAACTTCGGCTCCATGTTCGCCGGTGGCATCGCCTTCAACAAGAGCCGCTTCGACAGCCTGCCCGCTGAAGTGCAGACCGCCATCCACGAAGCCGGTGACGCCTGGACCGACCAATACGCCAAGGACCAGAACATCCTGGTGGAGACGCGCATGAAGCAGATGATCGCCGCCGGTGCCAAGGTGAGCGACATGAGCGAGGCCGAGCGCAAGCGTTGGGCCGAGATGCTCACGCCCGTGGCCAAAACCTGGGCCGCGGAAGTGCAGAGCAAGGGCTTGCCCGCAGGCGATGTGCTCAACACCTACATGGCCGGCCTGATCAGCGCTGGCGCCAAAATCCCCCGCGACTGGAGCAAGTAAGTTGAAAGACGCTCAACAACGGACGGGCGCTGCGGCGCCCGCCGCGGGGGCACCTGCGTCCGACTCCTACGGCGCGGCGCTGCCTTTGGGCATGCACCACCTGCTCAGCGGCATGAACGCGCTGGGCACGGTCTGGATTCTGGCCCTGATGGTGCTGATCAACCTCGACGTGTTCGGGCGCAACCTGCTGGACGCGCCGGTGCGGGGCGTGACCGAACTGGTCTCGCTGTCCATCGTGGGCATCGTGTTCCTGCAACTCGGTGACACGCTGCGCACCGGGCGCTTCACGCGCGCCGACATCCTGCTCGACCGGCTGAAAACCAGCCGCCCCGCGCTGGCCGATGCGCTGCACGCGCTCTACCACCTGGTGGGCATGGCGCTCATGCTCATCATCCTCAAAGCCAGCTGGGGGCCTTTGATGGAGTCGATCCACATCCGCGAATACGTGGGCGCGATCGGCGACTTCCAGGCACCGGTGTGGCCGGTGCGGCTGATCACGCTGCTGGGCCTGTCGGTCACGGCGCTGTGCTTTCTGATGCTGGCCTGGATGGACCTGCGCCGCATGGCCTCCCGCAACAAGGAACTCTCTTCATGAGCAACGTCGTCATTGCACTGGGCTCGCTGGCCCTGATGCTGGTGTTCATCTACGCCGGCCTGCACGTGTCCATCACCCTGGGGCTGCTCAGTTTCATCGGTGTGTGGCTGATCCGGGGCGACCCGGGCATTGCCGCCAATATGCTGGCGCAAGCCACGAACGACGCGATTGCCAGTCACATTTTCGGTGTAGTGCCCTTGTTCGTGCTCACGGGGTTTCTGGTGGCGTATGCCGACATCGGCAAGGACGCGTTCGAGGTCGCCAACCAGGCGTTCCGGCGCATCCGGGGTGGCCTGGGCATTGCCACCGTGGCGGCCAACGCGGTGTTCGCGGCCATCACCGGCATCTCGATTGCATCGGCGGCGGTGTTCTCGCGGGTAGCGGTGCCACAAATGCTGCGCTTTGGTTACCAGCCCAAGTTCGCGGTCGGCGTGGTGGCGGGCTCGTCGGTGCTGGGCATGTTGATACCGCCCAGCCTGCTGATGATCCTGTACGGCTTTTTGTCGGACCAGTCGGTGGGGGACTTGTTCACCGCCGGCATCCTGCCGGGCTTGTTGCTGGCGGTGTCGTTTGCCGTGGTCATTGTGGCCATGTCCTACCTGCGCCCCAGCATGGTGTACCGCGACGGCACACCCAAAGTCATCGACGACGGTGAACTGATGCCGCTCATGGAAATGGTGGGCAAGTTCGTGCCCATCGTGATCCTGATCGCGTCCATCCTGGGCGGCATTTACGCCGGCTTCTTCACCGCCACCGAAGCCGGTGCCGTGGGTGCGCTGGTGGCGCTGCTGATCGCGGTGCTCAAGCGCAAGCTCACGCTGCGCAGCTTCTGGGGCGTGCTGACCGAGACCGGCCACGTGACGGTGTCGGTGAGCTTTCTCATCATCTGCGCCAACATCTACACCCGCATGCTGGCCATGAGCGGCACGCCGCAAGCCATGCTGGAATGGATGTCGATGGCGGGCTTTGGCGTGGCGGCGTTTCTGCTGCTCTATGTGCTCATCATCCTGCTGCTCGGCACCATCATCGACTCGTCGTCGATCCTGCTGATCGTATTGCCGCTGATGCTGCCGATCGCGCAGCAGTTCGGCCTGAACCTGATCTGGTTCGGCGTGATCACGGTGGTGGCGGTGGAGATCGGTCTGCTCACGCCGCCGTTCGGGCTCAGTGCCTATGTGATCAAGAGCACGCTGGGCAATACGCTGGACATCCGTCTCGGCGACATCTTCCGCGGCACCGCACCGTTCACGCTGACCATGCTGGTGGTGCTGGGCTTGCTGATGGCGTTTCCGCAAATCAGCCTGGTGTTGCTGAAATGAGCACGCGTGCACCCAACCCACAGAACTGGTAGATGCGGTGGGCGCCGAGCGGATCATCTTCAATCGATCAAGAGCACCACTTGATCGCCCCATCGTGAATGCCGAGCCCACCGAAAAGGTCCGTGCCATCGAGCGTTAAACGCCCGGTTCATGGACGATCACATCCGCCCAAATCCAGACGCGATTCGCACCTAAGCTGAATCCTATGTTTTCGCCACCGCCGCTCTGGTCAGCGATTTTTCCTTCGACCCCATTGGCAACTACGGCACCCGAACTTTTCTAGTTG
>NZ_JBFJMY010000215.1:0-6938 GCF_041633695.1 Hydrogenophaga sp. | reverse complement strand
CTTTTGATGACACGCATGAAGGGCGTGGCTGGGGTGTCAAGGACCTCGGCGCTGGTCTGCGTGGCCGGGCTGTCGGTGGGCGGAGTGTGGTGGCTGGTCATGGGCTTGCGTTTAAGCCTCAGATTGTAGGGCGGGGTCTGCGGTGGCTGCACGAGGCGGGCCGCCGCCGGCATCAAGCTCGGTGGCACCGTGTGGTTGATCCCGAGGTGGTATGGTGAAGTTTCAGTTGACTCCCCAACCAAGGTGCTTATGCCCAGTCGCTCCACACGCTCTTCGGCGTCGCTCGCCGAGTTGGCCGCCGAACTGGCCGTCGCCGTTCCCCAGGTGGTGATGCACCGCTTGACGCGCATGGCCCAGGCCGGTGTGCAACCGTCGGCTCGGGATCGCAAAGAGTTCCAGTTGATGAACGACGAAAAATCGGTGGCTTTCCACGAGTCGTGGGCGGCCATGGCGTCACAAGCCTCAAGCGCGCAGCAGCAGTGGTTGCAGTCGATGATGCAAGTGGTCTGGCAGCCTTGGTTTCCCATGGGCGCCACCGACTCTCTGGCGCCCTTGCAGGTTGCAGATGTGGCCATGGACATTGCACGCCAGGGCCTGCTGCCGGTGCACCGCCAGGCGGTGTCGAATGCGCGGCGGCTGAACCGCATCGGCTTGAAGTAAGCTCGAGCTAAATGGTGCTTGTCGGCTCGGTGGAGATTCCGCCGGGATCGGTGGAGATCGGCCACAGCGCGCGCCACGCCGGAACCCAGTCCTGCAGCAACTGAGCGGGTGTGCGCCCAGGGTTCTGGGCTGCTGTAGGCAGGCCCAGGCAACCGGCGGCCTGGTTCAGGCAGGCGACTGGGTTCGACAGGTCCAGCGCCTTTGCGCCGTTTTGTTTGCTGAGCTTTTCGCCGTTCTGGCCCAGCACCAGCGGCGTGTGCAGGTAGCCGGGGGTGGGCAGGCCCAAGGCCTGTTGCAGCAGGATTTGCCGTGGCGTGTTGTCGGCGAGATCCAGGCCCCGCACCACCTGGGTGATGCCTTGTGCCGCGTCGTCCACCACCACCGCGAGCTGGTAGGCCCAGAGGCCGTCGGCGCGCTTGAGCACGAAATCGCCCACCTCTTTCGCCACCCGCTGCGTCTGCGCACCCAGGCGCCGATCGGTCCACGCCAAGGGTTCTTGGCTTTCCTGCACGCGCAGGCGCCAGGCGCGCGCGGCTTTGCCTTGCAAGCCGCCATTTTCGGGGCGGCAGGTGCCGGGGTAGACCGCGGCCGCGTGGCGCAGGCGTGCCTCGCCGCGTGCCAGCAAGGCCGATTCGATGTCTTTGCGCGAACAGCCGCAAGGGTAGGCGTGGCTGCCCTCTATGAGCCGGTTCAGCGCCTGCTGGTACAGCGCTTGGCGCTGCGATTGCCAGACCACGGCTTCGTCGCTCACCAGCCCACAGGCGGCGAGTTGTTGCACGATGAGTTGGTCGGTGCCCGGCAAACAGCGTGGCGCGTCCAGGTCTTCCATGCGCAGCAACCACACGCCACCATGGGCCCTGGCGTCCAGCCAGCTGGCCAGCGCGGCCACCAGAGAGCCTGCGTGCAGCGGGCCGGTGGGCGAGGGTGCGAAGCGGCCCCGGTAGGGGCTGGTCACGGGTTCCGCCATGGCCGGAACCCCGCCATCACAGCATGTCGAGCGCCAGCTCCAGACCGGAGACAAAGGCGTCTTCCACGCGGTGGCCCAGGCACCAGTCGCCGCACAAGCCAATGCCCAGCGCTTTGTCGAACAGGTGCGAGCGGCCCAGCGGGGTTTGTGTTTGTGCGTAGTGCCAGCGGTGCACCACGGCGTGGCCCGGGGTGGTGCGGATGCCGGTGATCTCGGCAAAGCCCTTGAGCAACTTGGCCTTGACGCGTTCGGGGTCGTCGTTCAGGTGTTTGGTGGACCAGGCCGGGCTGGCCTGCAGCGTCCAGCGTTCGATCGGCTCGCGCCCCGGCTTGCTGGATTCGCGCGCCAGCCAGCTCACGCGGTGGTGGATGCTGCGCGCCGCATTCCATTGCGGCCCCAGGTGCGACAGGCCGGGTTGCATGGCATTGGGGTAGGCCACCATCAGCGTCCAGCAAGGGGCCACGTGCACGTTGGTGAGCTGGTGGCGCAACTCGGGCGCGTGGCCGGAGTCGAGCAACAGCTCGTGGATCTGCGGGTGCGGCAACGCCAGCACGATGCGGTCAAAACCGCCCAGCACCTGTTGGCCACCGGCTTCGTCGCTGGTGTCGTCGGCGCGCAATTGCCACTGCTGCGGATTGAGTGCGTCGCGCTCGATGCGGCTCACGCGCGTTTGCAGCCGGGTCTGTGCCGCCAGGTCGCCATGGCGCTCGGGGTGCAGCAGCGGCTGGGCCCAGTGGGTCACCAGGGCGTTCATGCCAGGGGTGGCAACGAAATGTGGCTCGGTGGGCGGTGGGGCGCTGGCCAGCACATGACCCAATTCGTCGAGCACACGCACGGTGCTGGCGCTCCAGGGACGGGCCAGCGCTTGCGCGGTGAGCAAGGCCTGGGCAAAACGTTTGTCGCGCACGGTGAAGTACTGCGCGCCGTGGTCGAAGCCGCCAAATTCGGTGCGGCGCGTGGCCATGCGGCCGCCAAAGCCCTGGCTCTTTTCGAACAGCGTGACCCGGTGCCCGGCCTGCACCAGGGTGCGCGCACAGGCCACGCCCGCCATGCCGGCGCCGACCACCGCCACGTGCAGGGGTGCGCTGGCTTGGCGGCTGCTGGTGCGGCGCGCGTCTGGGGCGCTTGTCTTGGGCTTGGCGCGTTTGGTTTTTTTGTTCATGGCGTGGGCACTGGAGAAGGGTGGGCTGGGCGGAATGGCCGAAGGCATGGGCCGACTTTAGCAGTCCTGTGCCCGTGTGCCGCTGCTGGTTGGCTCAGGCAATGTGGTGGTTTTCCAGTAGTGCCTGGCGGGTCTGCGGGTGTTGCAGCTTCTCCAGCCACCACTGCAGGGCCCGCCCGGCCTCGGTGCGGGGATGCGCACGGCGCCATGCATAGGTCAGTGGGACCACGTTCTCGGGCCGCAAGACTTGCTTGACCACCAGCAGGCCGGCTGTGATGTAGGGCTGGGCCAAGGGCAAGGGCAGATACCCTGCCGCCAACCCGCGCAGTTGCGCTTCCAGCTTGTGTTGCATGGTGGGGACCGTGAGCACGTCCTGGCCAGGCAGCAGATTGTGTGTGCGGCCCGGGCCGTTCTGTGTGCTGTCGGCCACGGCCACTGCGCGGTGCGCGCGCACCGCCTCGTCGCACAGGCTCTCTTCGATGGTGGCCAGCGCGTGGTGCGGTGCGACGGCAAATACAAAACGCATGCTGCCCATGGGGGCGGTCTGGATTTCGGGGTTGGAAGAGCTGGGTGCCACACCGAGCGCCAGGTCGGCATAGCCGTTCTGCAAGGCCTCCAAGGTGCCGGACAAAGTTTCGGCGCGCCAGCGCAAACGGGTCGGCGCGTCGGTGGCGTAAAACGCTTCGCACAGCTCGAACAGGGTGGAGCGCGCGATCACCGCGTCCACCGCGATGGTGAACTGCGGTTCCCAGCCGGTGGCCACGCGCTTGACGCGCTGGGCCACGGCGTCGAGTTCGTCGAGCAGGTAGCGCCCTGCGCGCAGCAACTCGGCACCCGCCGGCGTGAGCTGGGCGCGCCGGGCGCTGCGGTCGAACAGCAACACGTCCAGCGCGTCTTCGATTTGTCGGATCCGATAGGTCAGCGCACTGGGCACCATGCCCATGTCGCGGGCCGCCGCCGCCATGCTGCCCAGGCGTGCCACGGACTCCAGCAAACCGAGGTTTTCGGGCGAAAGAGCGGATCTTTGGGTCTGGTTGGCCATGGTGGGTTGCTGTTTCGGGTGGGCGTGGATCGTTCAAACGAATTGAATGATGCCATCAAACCCATGCCCACCGCCACCCCCTCGGCGTGGCCACAATTCTCTACATGCCCCGCCCATTTCTGAATGCTGGGCAACACCGAAAGGATTCCACCATGATGCAGATTCGACGCTCCCAGGATCGGGGTTATGCCGACCATGGCTGGCTGAAGAGCTTCCATTCTTTTTCGTTCGCGGGTTACCACGACCCGGCCTGGATGGGCTGGGGCAACCTGCGCGTGATCAACGAAGACCGCATTGCACCGGGCACCGGCTTCGGCACCCATGGCCACCGCGACATGGAAATCATCAGCTACGTGCTGAGCGGCAATCTGGCGCACAAAGACAGCATGGGCAACGTGAAGGGCATTCCGCCCGGCGACGTGCAGCGCATGAGCGCGGGCAGGGGCGTGCAGCACAGCGAGTTCAACCACGCACCCGAACAGACCACGCACTTTCTGCAAATCTGGATCGAGCCGAACAAGCTGGGCGTCGAGCCCGGTTACGCGCAGCAAACGTTTTCCGAAGCCGACAAACGTGGTCGTTTGCGCCTGGTGGCGTCCAACGACGGTGCGCAAGGCTCGGTGAGCATGAGCGCCGACGCCGCGATCTACGCTGGTCTGCTCGATGGCGACGAGACCGCCGAGCTGGCCCTCAAGCCCGATCGCAAAGCCTATGTGCACCTGGTGCGCGGCGCGCTCGAGGTGAACGGCCAGCGCTTGCAGGCCGGCGACGCCGCCCTGCTGGCACAGGAGTCCAAACTCACCATCGCCCACGGCGAAGCGGCCGAAGTGCTGGTGTTCGACCTGGCGGCCTGAAACGGCCATTTCTTAAATTCTTCCTTCCATCTGAAAGACACACATGAACGCACTGCAAAACCCCTTCGCCCTGGTTGCCCGCCTGTTGCTGGCGGCCTTGTTCCTGCCCGCCGGTCTGAGCAAGATCACCGGCTTTGCCGGTACGGTGGGCTACATCGCTTCGGTGGGCTTGCCCTTGCCCACACTGGGTGCGGCCATTGCCATCGCGGTCGAGGTGCTGGGTGGCCTGGCCTTGATCGTGGGTTTGCAAACCCGCTGGGCGGCCCTGGCCTTGGCTCTTTTCACCCTGGGCGCATCGGTCTTTTTCCACAATTTCTGGGCGGTGCCTGCCGAGCAGCAGTTCATGCAGCAGCTCTTGTTCATGAAGAACGTCGGCGTGGCCGGTGGCTTGCTGGCACTCGCCGCGTTCGGCGCCGGTGCCTTCAGCCTGGACGCCCGGCGCAAGGCCTGAGCCGACACGCCCCTCCATCCTGCTAAAGGAGTTTCCATGCACAACGATCTTTCTACCCAGCCCAGCCTGTGGCAGGCCGTCGAAGCGCCTGTCGGTCATTTCTCGGTGTTGCGCGCCTTGCCCACGGCGGCGGTGCAATCGGTGGGGCCCTTTGTTTTTCTGGACCACTTCGGCCCCTTTCCGGCCACGCCCGAGACACTGCCTGCGCACCCGCACGCCGGCATCGAAGTCATGACCTACCTGCTGGAAGGTGCGAACGAGCACCGCGACTCCTTGGGGCACCAGGGCGTGATCCGCGCCGGAGGTGCGCAATGGATGCGCGCCGGCCGGGGCATCTTGCACGCCGAGACCAATCTGCCCGCGCTCGCGCCCACCATCCACGGGCTGCAAATCTGGGCCCGGCTGCCGCCGGAACACCAGTTCGACGAGCACGCCTACCGCGCCATCGCCGCCACCGATGTGGTGCAGTGGCAAGAAGGCGGCGCGGGTTTGCGGCTGCTGGCGGGCAACTGGTCGGGCCGGCAAGGGCCAATACCCCTGACTGCCGAATCGCTGCTGCTGCATGTGCAGCTGGCACCCGGCGCCACCTTCGAGTGGGATGCGGACGCGCTGGCCGGGTTCGAGCTGGGCCTCTACGGCGTGACGGCCCGGGCCCAGGTCGGTGAAACCGCTCTGGCGCGTGGGCTGTTCCTGCATCTGGGCAAAGCTGCCGGGCGCTGGGTTCTGAACAACCCCGGCACTGTGGTGGCCGACGTGTTGCTGCTGGGCGGTGCGCCGGTGCGTGGGCCGCTGGTGTTTGGTGGCCCTTTTGTGGTCGATTCCCGCGCGGCTCTGCAGCAGGTGCAGAAACGCTATTTCGCTGGTGAGATGGGCACGCTGGACGGTGTGCCTTTTTGACGCTTTTCTAAGCGCTTTTTTAACCTTATCGCGCCGTCGGCGCATCAACTGGAGATCTGAGAATGGCTAAAGTAGTTGTGGTATTTCATTCGGGCTATGGACACACCCAGCGCATGGCGCAATCGGTGGCAGAAGGTGCGGGCGCAGAGCTGCTGGCGATCGATGCCGAAGGCAATATTCCCGAGGCGGGTTGGGAAACGCTGAACGCGGCCGACGCCATCATCATGGGCAGCCCCACCTACATGGGCAGCGTGAGCTGGCAGTTCAAGAAATTCGCCGACGCGTCGAGCAAGCCTTGGTTTGGTCAGGCCTGGAAAGACAAGGTCTTTGCCGGCTTCACCAACAGCGCCACCATGAACGGCGACAAGCACTCCACCATCCACTACCTGATCACCCTGGCCATGCAGCACAGCGGTGTCTGGGTGGGCACCGGTCTCATGCCGGCCAACAGCAAGGCCGCGCAACGCAACGACGTGAACTTCGTGGGCTCCTTTGCCGGCGCCATGGCGCAAAGCCCATCGGACGCGGGCGCTGCAGAAATGCTGCCGGGCGATCTGGAAACCGCACGCCTGTTTGGCCAGCGCGTGGCCGCGGTGGCGGCCCAGTTCAAGGGATGAGCACCGGCTTCGAAGGCCTGGAGCGGCGCTGGCCGCCCAGGTCTTCGGCTGTTTTCGGGGCTGGGTTGCAACACGGCGTTCGCAGGCTCGGTCCCGACTTGGCCTTGTTCTGCAGTGGGTTTCCAGAGTCGGCCATCTTGTTCTCAACAAGAGGTGGTGCTGGGCAAGCGGGAACGCACGCCAACGGGGTGTTCGCGGCGTAACATCGCGCCATGAAAATTTTCAACATCCTGCCCTGGCTCGACTGGCTGGCGCTGGTCGGTTTTTTTGCGCTGTGGATCGGTTACG
>NZ_JBFJMY010000214.1:0-6944 GCF_041633695.1 Hydrogenophaga sp. | reverse complement strand
TTGGGTGTAGTCGGCAATGTCCTCGGGCGCCGTGGTGGCCAGCATGAGCACCACCACCTGCGAACCGCGCGCTTGTTCAAAGGCGCTGAGCTTTTGCTCGATCGCTGCCAGCGCAGACGGATCCAGCGTGCCGGTCAAGTCCATGGCGCGGGCGCGCAACTCGGGCACGGGCTGCACCGATTGCGCCCAGGCACCAGGTGCCGCCGCCTGCAGCGCCAGGGTGCACCAGAGCAACAGCACACGGGTGAAGGAGCGGCCAGCTGTCAAAACGGGTCGGGCGAGGTGGTGCGCAAGATGGTGCGAGAGGTCATCGGCGCGGCTTACTGCTTGTTGAAATCGACCGTGGGCGGCGCCGAAATCGCGGCCTCGTTCTGCACCTGGAAGTTGGCCTTGGGCTCGTAACTGAAGACCATGGCCGTCAGGTTGCTGGGGAAACTGCGCGCGAGCACGTTGTATTCCTGGATGGTCTGGATGTAGCGGTTGCGCGCCACGGTGATGCGGTTTTCGGTGCCTTCGAGCTGCACGCGCAGATCGCTGAAGCCCTGGTTCGCTTTGAGATTGGGGTATTGCTCCACCACCACCATCAAACGGCTGAGCGCGCCGCTCAGCTCGCCCTGTGCCGACTGGAATTTTTCCATCGCTGCGGGGTCGTTGAGCATCTCGGGTGTCATCTGGATCGACGTGGCCTTGGAACGCGCTTCGATCACCTTGGTCAGCGTCTCCTGCTCAAAGTTGGCCTCGCCCTTGACGGTGGCCACGATGTTGGGAATGAGGTCGGCGCGGCGCTGGAATTGGTTCAGCACCTCCGACCAGGCCGACTTGCTCTGCTCGTCGAGGCGCTGAAAATCGTTGTAGCCGCAGCCACTGAGCCCGGAGACCAGCAGCAAAACCAGTGCGGCCTGAAAAAAGGGTTTGAAAAAAGTGCGCATAAAACATCCTTGAGGGCAAATGGGCCACAGAACGGGACCGCGTGGGGCTGTGCAGCGACAACCGCGTTGTCCCAAACTATACCGCCCCATGGGGTGGCGGCGTGCAGCACAAAGCCCCGGGGCCCGCCAAGCAAGCGCACCGCCGCCGCGTGCAAGCGGCAAAATAGCCCCATGCGAAAACCCAAACTCATCCCCGCCGCGCCCGACGACACCGAAGCGGCTTTCTACGACGCCATGCACCACGCCGACATCGAACGCCTCATGGCTTGCTGGTCGGACGAGGACGACATCGTGTGCGTGCACCCGGGCGGGCCACGCCTGATCGGGCACGCGGCGGTACGGGCAGCGTTTGAAGCCCTGTTCGCCAACGGCAGCGTGCAAGCCCAGCCCGAACGGGTGCGGCGACTCGACACCGGCTCCTGCAGCGTGCACAGCCTGGTCGAGCGGGTGGAAGTGCTCAGCGACGATGGGCCGCAACACGCCTGGGTGCTGGCCACCAATGTGTATGTCAAGACGGCGCAAGGTTGGCGCATGGTGGCGCACCACGCCAGTCCCGGTGTACGCACCGAACCGCTGGAAATCACGGGGCCGGGCCCGGTCTTGCACTGATGGACACCTTTCCACCGACCGGTTTTCGGGCCGTGGAGCAACAGGCCATGGATTACCACGCCCCCTGGTGGCTGCCCGGTGGCAACCTGCAAACCATGTGGGCAGCACTGGCCAGCAAACGGGTTTTTGGCGACCCGCCGCGCTGGGCGCGTAGCCGTTGGGACACACCCGATGGCGACTTCATCGACGTCGACCACGCGACCCACGCTTGCGCCGATCAAGCACCGCTGCTGGTGCTGTTCCACGGCCTGGAAGGCTCGTCGTCGAGCCACTACGCCGAAGCCTTTGCCGACTTCGCCGCCGCCCAGGGCCTGGCCTATGCGGTGCCGCACTTTCGCGGCTGCTCGGGCGAGCTCAACCAGGCGCCACGGGCCTACCACTCGGGCGACTTTGAAGAGATCGACTGGATACTGCGCCGCTTCGCCAGCGAACATCCCCAGCGCCCGCTGCTGGCCGTGGGGGTTTCTCTGGGCGGCAACGCCTTGATGCGCTGGGCCGGCGAGGCCGGCGAAGCCGCCAGCGGCCTGGTCAAAGGTGTGGCCGCTGTCTGCTCCCCACTCGATTTGGCCGCCGGTGGGCATGCGATTGGTCAAGGCTTCAACCGCCTCGTCTACACCCGCATGTTCTTGTCCACCATGGTGCCCAAAGCCCTGAAAAAGCTGGAGCAGCACCCCGGCTTGTTCGATCGGGAGGCTTTGCTGTCGGCCCGCGATCTCCATGCGTTCGACAACATTTTCACCGCGCCCCTGCACGGCTTTCGCGACACCGAAGACTACTGGGCGCGCGCCTCGGCCAAACCGGTGCTGTCGCGCATCCGGGTGCCTGCACTCGCATTGAACGCTTTGAACGATCCGTTTGTGCCAGCGTCCTCACTACCCACAGCGAAGGAGGTTGGACCGCGCGTCACCCTCTGGCAGCCCAGAGAAGGCGGGCATGTGGGCTTTCCCGCCGCGCTGCCGGCCACCGGCCTGCCCGGGCACGTGCGGGCGATGCCCGAAGCCGTGGGCCGCTGGTTGCTGGCGCGGATTTGACCACTTCCAAACAGGACAGGAGACAACATGGACGACATCGTCAAAGCGGCGCTCGCCAAATGGCCCAACGTGCCGCACTGCTATGGCTGGCTCGGGCTGGATGCGCGTGGCAACTGGTACATGCGGGACGACCGTGCCCAGGCAGCCGGGCCGTTTGCGCGCGGGCAAGACGACCCGCCGCCGGCGAACAGCGCGCACAAAGGCTCGCTGTTGCGCCACGACAAGCTGATCGACTTCATCCACCGCAACTACGCGGCAGATGCCGAGGGCCGCTGGTTTTTTCAGAACGGCCCCCAGCGCGTGTATGTGGAGCTTGAAGCCACCCCCCACATCTGGCGCCTGCAACCCGATGGCCGGGTACTGGCACACACCGGCCAGCAGGTGCAGGTAGAGGGCAGCCTGCTGGACGAAGCGGGGCACCTGTATCTGGTGACCGACCTCGGCGTGGGCCTGGTGCACAGCGCCGACATGACGCTGGCCGCTGACGCGGTGGAAAGTGGGCAGTGGGCACCTGAATCCGTTCAAGCCCGGGATCTGCCCCAACGCTTCGGCTTTGTGCGCAGCCCCGAGGCCGGGCATGCGGCCCAGCCTGCAGGCCACTGAAGCAGCCGGGAAGCAGACGCAAAAAAGCCGGTCAGCGACCGGCTTTTTTGCGTGCCCAGCGAAGGCTTATTTCACCGCCGCCAGCATGTATTGCACAGCGGCTTTCACGTCGGCATCGGAGGCGTTCGAGCCGCCCTTGGCGGGCATCGCGCCCTTGCCCTTGATGACGCTGGCCGTCAGGCCTTCCAGGCCAGCACCCACGCGGGTGGCCCAGGCGGCCTTGTCGCCGAACTTGGGCGCACCGGCCACGCCGGCCACATGGCACACCGCACACGTCTGCTTGTACAAAGCCTCGCCAGCACCCGAGACCGTCGCCGCAGAAGGCGCAGCTTCTGCAGCGGCGGCCGCGACAGCAACCGGTGCGGCGGGCGCTGCTTCGGCAACTGGAGCCGAAGCCGGTGCCGCGTCGGGTGCGGGAGCCGCTGCAGCAGGTGCCGCAGGTGCCGCAGCTTGCGGTTCGGCCAGCTTGCCGCCAGCGGCATTGGCCATGTGCACCACGGCCCGGCCGATTTCAACGTCGCTGAAGTTGCCGCCGCCCTGTGCGCCCATGGCGCCCTTGCCTTTGAGCGCGGAAGTCAACAGCGACTCGTAGCCGGTGGCGATGCGTGCCGCCCAGGCACCTGCATCACCAAACTTGGGCGCACCGGCCAAGCCGCTGCCATGGCAGGCCACACATTGGGCGCTGTACACCGCTTCACCGCTGGCCAGCGGACGGTTGGCGTCGCGCAATTCCACCGTGCCCACGCGCTGGATACGCTGCGCGGTTGCCAGCTCCGGATCCACCGCGCCAGCGGCGGGCTTGTCACCCGAGGTGACGTAATACACCAGGCCAATGATGATGAAAATGGGCGCTACAAAGGCAAAAAACGACGTCCAGAGCAACTGGGCGGGGGTTTTGATAGGGCCGGTGTGTGAATCGTGCGCGTTATCGCTCATGGAGACCTCTGGAGGTGGCGGGACTGGGCCAGTAAGGGTGTGTGGGACGCGCCTGCACATGCTGGGCAGACAAGCCTTTGATTATAGCCAGCCACCACAGGCCCAAAATTCCAGAGCGGGGCGCCTGCTAGAATCCAAGGCTGTTGCGGCTGTAGCTCAGTGGATAGAGTATTGGCCTCCGAAGCCAAGGGTCGTGGGTTCGATCCCCGCCAGCCGCACCAAGTCTTGCAGCCCTTGCGCGGCGCCGTTAGCCAAGCTCTAGCGGCCCTATCACCAGCGAATTTCGTGTCTGGCCGTGATCACGCAACGCGCATTTGCATCTATGGCGATGCCCTGTCGGGCAAAGCAACAGGCAAAAGATGCCGGACGCAAAGCACTTCGCCCCACGGCCGCGCTCCTGTCCTGAATACTTTGGGGCCGCGCGCGCTTCCAGTCTACCCCTCACACCCATTGCACATTGGAGCTGCTACCGCTCCGCCGCCGCTGACCAGGCTGGCGCACCCCGGTCAGGACGGGTCTTTGGTGCGGGTCTTGCCCACGGCACTGAAGATGCCGATGCCCAGCAGGATCAGGGTGCCGATGCCGATGTACTCGTACGGCACGCCCAACTCGATGGCGCCCCAGACCATGCCCCCCAGGAACACGATAAAACCCAGCATATACAACGCAAACGACATGGCAAAGACCCCGGTATTTCGATAGCATATTGTCGAGACATCGACGGACTTCGCCCATCGGCGCGTTGCCCGTTGTGGTGTAGGCGGCGGCCTACTCGGGGTCCTGGGCGGGGCCATTCCATCTCTGCTTCCCGCACCAATGTCTACGCTTGCAGGCTGCCGGCCAACCTCTTGCTACGAAGCTTTCTTGAATTCGGCAAATGGCGTTCCCCTAGACTGTTGGAACGGTGCCTCCATCGATCAAGTGCTCCGAGCCCGAAATCGAACCTGCGCGTGGTGACACCAGAAAGGTGATCAGATCTGCGACTTCCTGCGGCCTGGAAGGCCTTCCCAGTGGGATGCCGCCCAGCGACTGCATGATGATCCGTTTGCCACCCTCGTAGTCCGTGCCGGCCTGGGCTGCCAAGCGCTCGGCCAGCGCCACGGCGGCTTCCGTCTCGATCCAACCGGGCGAGACGCTCAGCACGCGAACGCCCTTTGGCGTCACCTCTTTCGACAACGCCTTGCTGTAGGTGGACAAGGCGGCCTTGGCCGCCGCGTAGGCGATCGTCGACTCCGGCAGCGGCAGCAGGCGCTGAATCGAGCTGACGTGGACAATGACGCCAGCCCCTTGTGCCAGCATCGCTGGCAACAGTGCGCGGTCAAGGCGCACAGCAGGCATCAGGTTCAGGTTCAGCTCGTTGGACCACTGCGCATCATCCAGAGCGGCGAAACCACCGCCTGGCGCGCTGGAGCCCCCCAGCAAATTGACAAGGATGTCAACGCCGCCCCAATGCTTGAGGACCGTTTGCGCCACATCAGCCGCACCCTTGGCCGTCGAGAGATCGGCGGCAACATAGAGCACGCCCGCAACCGAACACTCGGGCACAGAGCGCGCCGTGGTCATGAGTTGCACGCCTGCGTCCAGCAGCGCTTGAACAACGGCGGCGCCCACGCCTTTGGTGCCGCCCGTGACCAGAGCCCGCTTTCCTTGCAATTGAAGGTCGAAGCTCATACGCCGATCTCCAGCGAGGCAATCAAGCCGCCTTCGAGCCGGAAGTGGTACCGAAGATCGACCGGGCTGCCCGGAAAGTTGCCGGCCACGTGGCTGCTGACGATGTGATACCCGTTCTTCTGTTCGACGGCGAACGGTTCGGTTGTGTAGGTGTATTTGGTGGTTGCGGCTGCCTTCCATGCCTGGATGGCGTCCAGGCCCACGTGTGTGTGACCTTCGTCTTTCACGGTAGCTTGTGCCGTGAAACATCGGGCCAGCATATCGGGACCGTGTCGGTCGGCCGCAAAGTAGGCGGCAATCGGGTTTGCGAGCTGCAGTGCATTCATGGTGAGGACTCCTTGGTTGTGAAGTCGAGAGATTGCGCCTCCAGGAGAAATTAGGGAATATCCTAGAATTCGAATTCGTTATGTAGAAAGCGATACAGAATGAGAGGCTCGGAATTCGCCGAACTGAAGGCCTTTGCCGCGGTGGTCGAGCGGGAAAGTTTTGCGCGGGCAGCGGAACATCTGGGGCTTTCGCCTTCAGCGCTGAGCCAGACCATCCGCCAGCTCGAAGCCCGGCTTGACGCGCGCCTGTTGAATCGAACCACGCGCAGTGTGGCCCCAACCGCCACTGGGGCGCAGCTCTACGGACGCATCGCCCCGCTCTTTCGGGAGATGTCCGCCGCCGTTGCAGAGGCCAGTGCCGCTGCGGGCCAAATGAGCGGGACCTTGCGCATCAATACCCTGGGGATGGCCGCCCGGCAGATCATTGCGCCGCGGCTTGGCCGGTTTCATCGTGCACACCCTGGTGTGGCGTTGGACATTGTGGTCGACGACGGGCTGAGCGATATCGTCGCCGGCCGTTTTGATGCGGGCATCCGCGTCGGCCGACGGTTGGAGAAAGACATGATCGCCGTGCGCCTGACGCCAGACGTGAAGATGGTCGCCGTGGCCTCGCCAGACTACCTGAAGCGTCGTGGCGTGCCGCATGCGCCCGAAGACTTGCACGGCCATGCCTGTATCAACTGGCGGCTTCAGGTTGACGGGAGGACCGCTCTTTGGGAGTTTGAAAAGAAAGGAAGGCGGATGGAGGTCGCCGCAGATGGGCCGTTGGTCACCAACCACTCGGACGTCGGCGTTGCCGCAGCGCTGCAAGGGCTTGGCATTGCCTATGCTTTTGACCG
>NZ_JBFJMY010000213.1:0-6964 GCF_041633695.1 Hydrogenophaga sp. | reverse complement strand
TTCGGGCGTGTACAGCGGAATGACGTGGTCGCCCTTTTTGAGGCTGGTCACGCCGGGGCCCACGTCCACCACGATACCGGCTCCTTCATGGCCCAGGATGGCGGGAAAGATGCCTTCGGGGTCGGCACCCGAGAGCGTGTAGTAATCGGTATGGCAAATGCCGGTGGCCTTGATTTCGACCAGCACTTCGCCCAGCTTCGGGCCCTCGAGATCGACGGTTTCGATGGTCAAGGGTTGGCCTGCTTTCCAGGCCACGGCGGCGCGTGTTTTCATGGGTAGAGATGGGTTGGTGAAAGCAGCGGCTAGGGTACCGCAGATCAAACACCCTGAAACTCGCCTGGGACTAAACGCACGAGGCTGAACCGTGCCAGTCTCAGAACACCGCGGAACTTCCCTTCGACAAGCTCAGGACAGACCGCAGGTGTTGCCCCCTGGGGGATAGCGCAAAGCGCTGCGGGGGGGAGTCAGTCGGTCCGTGCACCGCCCTTGAACCATTGCGCCACCAGCGCGCGCTCGGCGTCGGTGATGCCGGTAGCGTTGTTCATGGGCATGAGCTTCATCACCACCACTTGCTGGTACACGGTTTGCGCGTGCTGCTGCAAGCCCTCTGCGGTGTCGAGCCGCACGCCCTTGGATTGCAAGGCTTCGCCGTGGCACATCACGCAGCGCTGGTCGATCACGGCGCGCACCTGGGCATAGCCCACCTGCTCGGGCGCAGCCACAGCGGTGGTGGTGGCGGGCTTGAGCCAGACGATCAGCGCGAGCAAGACCAACACGCCCACGGCGGCATAGGGCCAGGGGTGGGCATTGCGCCCGAGCTTGAAGCCGTGGCGCATGACGAAAAACTGCCGGATCGCCGCACCCGCGAACATCATGCCGATCAGGATCAGCCAATTCTGTGGGTGGGTGTAGGTGAAGCTGTAGTGGTTGCTCAGCATGGCAAACAGCACCGGCAGCGTGAAGTAGGTGTTGTGCACGCTGCGCTGTTTGCCGCGCTGGCCGTGCACCGGGTCCACGGGCCGCCCGGCCTTGAGGTCGGCCACCACGGTGCGCTGACCGGGGATGATCCAGAAGAACACGTTGGCGCTCATGGATGTCGCCAGCATGGCCCCCATCAACAGAAACGCGGCGCGGCCCGCGAACATCTGCGTGGCCGCCCAGGCCGCTGCGCACACCAGCACCAGCACCAGCGCACCCACCAGGGCGTCGCCGTTTTTGCGCTGACCCAGGGTGCGGCAGATGGCGTCGTAAGCCAACCAGAACAGCACCAGAAAGGCCAGCGCCGCAACGACCGCACCGGCAGGGCTCCAGCTCATGATGTTCGGGTCGATCAGGTAGACGCTGGGGCTCCAGAGGTAGGAGATGAGGAACAGCGCAAAGCCCGACAACCAGGTGGAGTAGCTCTCCCAGTAGAACCAGTGCAGGTGCTGGGGCAGCTGGGGCGGCGATACCGCGAACTTGACCGGGTGGTAGAAGCCGCCACCGTGCACGGCCCACAACTCGCCGCTGACACCGTCTTTCTTCAGCTGCTCGTCGACCGGCGGGGTCAGACTGCTGTCGAGAAAAACGAAATAGAAAGAGGAGCCAATCCAGGCGATGGCGACGATGACGTGCAGCCAGCGCAAGAGCAGATTGGCCCAGTCGAACAAATAGGATTCCATGGCACCTCAACAGAACGGCATGGCCGCCGGGGTTTGTGACTCACCACGGCGGGCGCTCTGAGTCAACCAGGGGCCGCGCTGTGGGGACATGCTGTCTGCCCCGTGCTCCGCTGCGACCGGTAAAAATTGTATACAGTTTTTGAACGCCTTCTCACGACCGCTCTTCTTCCCCTACCGCCTCAGCGGCAGAAGAAGTCACCAGCAACATCTGGGCCACCACCGCTGCCGCGATCACCGCCGGCTGCTTGCCGCTGATGCCCGCAATGCCGATGGGCGAGGTGATGTGCGCCAGCGCTTGCCCGTTCCAGCCGCGCTCGCGCAAGCGGTGCGCAAAAGTGGCCCATTTGGTGCGGCTGCCGATCAGCCCGACAAAAGGCAGGTCGGCGCGTTGGCGCTGGCGCTCCAGACAGGCGGCCACCACGTCGAGGTCTTGCGCGTGCGAAAAGCTCATGATCAGCACCAGCGAACCGGGCGGCAAATCCCACACCGCCGCCTGCACCGGGTCGGAATGTTCGGTGCGCACATGGTCGGGCACATCGGCGGGGAAAATCTCGTCGCGGCTGTCGATCCAGCTCACCGAGAACGGCAGGGGCGCCAGCGCCTGCACGATGGCGCGTCCCACATGACCACCGCCGAACAGGCCCACGGGCGTTGTGGCCGTCGCCAGGCGCTGGCGCAGTTCCGCTGCCTGCGCATGGTCCACCGGTTCGAAGCGCAACACCACGACCCCGCCACAGCATTGGCCCAGACTGGGCCCCAGCGCCTCGCGTTGCTCCCACGCGACAGCTGCGCGCCCGGCTGGATCGGTCAGCCAGGCCCGGGCCTGGCGCATGGCGGCCCACTCCAGTTGCCCGCCGCCAATGGTGCCCACCACCGCGTCGGGAAACACCGCCATCCAGGCGCCGTTCTCCCTGGGCACCGAGCCTTGGCCCTGGGCGACCGATACCAGCACGGCGGGCGATGTCGCCAGCCGACTCAGAAAGTCTTGCAAATCAACGGAGGCGAACAACCGAATTTCCCGGATGGTGTGTGAAAAAGTAAAGGTGGAAACAGCCCAAAGTATCCCCCGCTGCTTGGCATATCGCCCCACAAAAACCACAATACACTGCATCTGTCCGCCCATATGGCGCTTCGGCGCCTTTATGGACTCACCGAACGAGCCCGTCGCGCCACCACAGGACCGCAGTTTGAAGAAAAATTCCACCCTTGCGGCCTGCCCAGAGCCCACCGCGCCACAACACCACACAGCCAAGCCCGCCCGCAGAATCTGGGGTTATCTGGGCCTGTGCACCGCCGCCTTGCTGGCGGCCTGCGCCACGCCACTGCCCCCGCCACCACCGCCACCACCTCCCCCGCCACCGCCACCGCCGGTGGTCGTCGCCCCCCCTGCATTGCCTGCCCCCGCCTTGATTTCCAATGCCGTCACGCCCCGCGATTACCGCCGCGACGGCGCGCGCCACCTATACGAACACAACGGCCACCGCATTTTCAAAGGCCAGATGCCCCCGCTGCTGTACGCCGTCGGCGTGCTGCAGGTGGACGTGGACGACCGCGGGAATGTGCGCCAGATCAACTGGATGCGCGCACCCAGCCACGTGCCCGATGTGATGCGCGAGATCGAACGCACGGTGCGCGCGGCAGCACCCTTTCCTGCGCCGGTGCGGCTGGGCAGCGTGACCTATACCGACACCTGGTTGTGGGACAAGAGCGGGAACTTCCAGCTCGACACCCTGACCGAAGGCCAGCGCGACAAGTAATTGGGATCACCCCCGCGCCGCCTGCGGCGTCACCTACTCAAGCGGACGGCACTGGCGCCGTGGCCCACTGGAGGGTGAACCGAAGCCGCCCGGGGGAATCTCAACTCCCCCGGTAGGTGGAGTAGCTCCAGGGACTGACCAGCAAGGGCACGTGGTAATGCTGGTCGGTGTGCGCCACACCAAAGTCGAGCGCCACCCGGTTCAGGAAATTGGGTTCGGGCAAAGCCACACCGCGTGCGGCAAAGTAGCCGCTCACGTCGAACACCAATCGGTAGGTACCCACGCGCAAGCTGGCGTTGTCGTACAGAGGCCCGTCAGGGTTGCGCCCATCGGTGTTCAGCACAAAGCGCTTGACCAGTGTGGCCTCTTCGCCCTGGGTGGTGTACAGCGCCACCCCCATGCCCGCAGCCGGGCAGCCATGCATGGTGTCCAGAACGTGTGTACTCAGGCCCATATCGCTTGCTCCATTCGGTTGTTTGGCGTGGCGCTGCCGGTTCTGCACGTTCGCCACAGTCGACTGAAAGTGTATACACTTTTCATTTTTCGTGGCTATGATGCCAGCATGGAAACCTCCAGCACCCACCAGATCGTCGAGTCGCTGACACGGGCCATTGTGGAGCACCGGTTGCACCCCGGCACCAAACTGGCCGAGCAAAAGCTGGCCGATCATTTTGGGGTGTCGCGCACGCTGGTGCGGCAGGCGCTGTTTCAGTTGTCGCAAAACCGGCTCATCCGTCTGGAACCGGCCCGTGGCGCTTTTGTGGCCACACCCTCGGTGGACGAAGCGCGCCAGGTGTTCGCAGTGCGGCGCATGCTCGAAGCCGAGATGACCCGCAGCTTTGTGCGCGGCGCCACCGGCGCCAAGATCAAAGCCTTGCGCGAACACGTGGCACAAGAGAAGCAGGCCGTGAGCCGCGACGACGTGCCCGGGCGCACCGAGTTGTTGGGCGACTTTCATGTGCGCATGGCCGAGCTGATCGGCAACCAGGTGCTGGCCGACATGCTGCGCGAGCTGATTTCACGCTGCGCCCTCATCACGCTCATGTACCAGAGTTCCGAGGCGGCCGAAACCTCCAACGACGAGCACGCCGACATCGTCAAGGCCCTGGCCGCCAAGGACGAAGCGCTGGCGGTCCGCCTGATGGACGAACACCTGCTGCATGTGGAAGCCACGCTGACCTTCGATCACAAACAACCGATCAACGAACTCTCGGTGGCGTTGTCATGATCATGGAACGCCCCCGCCACGCTGCGCGCGCCCACCTGAAGAGGGCAACCCGATGCGGCCCGGCAGAGCCAGTTCCGCCGGGTTGCTGGCCGGGGCACTTCGTTCCGGACACGACGCAGCTTTGTCCTTCCGTTTTTTTGTCTTTGCCATGAAGATCTACGACGCCACCGCCCCCTACCCCAGAGACCTGATCGGCTATGGCCGCGACGTGCCGCATGCGCGCTGGCCCAAAGGCGCCCGCATTGCCCTGCAATTCGTGCTGAACTACGAAGAAGGCGGTGAAAACAGCGTGCTGCACGGCGACGCCGGCTCGGAGCAGTTTTTGTCCGAGATGTTCAACCCACCGGCTTTTGCGGCGCGCCACATCAGCATGGAAGGCATTTACGAATACGGCTCGCGCGCCGGGGTCTGGCGCGTGCTGCGCGAGTTCGAGCAGCGCGGCTGGCCGCTGACCGTGTTCGCCGTGGCCACCGCGTTGCAAAAACACCCCGACGTGTTGGCCGCCTTTGTGGCCCAGGGCCACGAGATCGCCTGCCATGGGCTGAAATGGATCCATTACCAGGACGTGGCCGAGGCCACCGAACGCGCCCACATGGCCGAAGCCATGGCCATCCTGAAAAACCTCAGCGGCGAACGCCCATTGGGCTGGTACACCGGGCGCGACAGCCCCAACACCCGGCGCCTGGTGGCCGACTTTGGCGGCTTCGCCTACGACAGCGACTACTACGGCGACGACCTGCCGTTCTGGATGAAGGTGCGCAAGACCGACGGGCGCGACGCGCACCAGCTCATCGTGCCCTACACCCTGGACTGCAACGACATGCGCTTCGCCCTGCCCCAGGGCTACTCACACGCCGACCCGTTCTTCCAGTACCTCAAGGACACGTTCGACGCGCTCTACGCCGAGGGCGACCCGGCGGGCCTGGATGCGCCCAAGATGATGAACATCGGCATGCACTGCCGCCTGCTCGGGCGGCCCGGCCGCATCACCGCGCTGCAGCGCTTTCTGGACCACGTGGCGCAACACGAGCATGTGTGGGTGGCGCGCCGCGTGGATATCGCCCAGCATTGGCGCTCGGTGCACCCCTGCCCCGCCGGTGCACCCGATGCCATGAAAGCCTGAACATGCCCACGCCCCAACCCCTCACCCTGGAACAACTCAACGCGGCCCCACTGGCGGCGGCGGTGCAGATGCTGGACGGTTTGTACGAGCATTCGCCCTGGATCGCCGAGCTGGCCATGGCGCACCGGCCCTTCGGGTCGCTCGCCGCACTCAAACACGCCATGGTGCGGGTGCTGGCGGCCGCGCCACTGGAAGAGCAACTGGCGCTGATCCGTGCCCACCCCGAATTGGCGGGCAAGGCCATGGTCAGCCAGACGCTCACCGCCGAATCGACCCACGAACAGAACAAGGCGGGGCTGACGCAATGCACGCCGCAAGAGTTCGCCCACATCCAGCGGCTCAACGCCGACTACAACGCCCGCTTTGCGTTCCCCTTCATTCTGGCGGTGCGCGGCCCGCGTGGCACCGGCCTGTCGAAACAGGACATCATCGCCACCTTCGAGCGGCGGTCGCAGAACCCGGTGGATTTCGAGCGCGCCGAGTGCCTGCGCAACATCCACCGCATCGCCGAGATCCGGCTGAACGACAAGTTCGGCTTCGAACCCGCGCTGGGCAACACCGTCTGGGATTGGCACGAGGCGCTGGCGCAGCACAGCGACCCCGGCTATGCCGAGGCCGGCCAGCTCACCGTGACCTACCTCACCGAGGCGCACCGCGCCTGCGCCGCCCAGTTGCAACAGCAAATGCTGGCCTGCGGATTTGACAGCGCGCACATCGACGCGGTCGGCAACGTGGTGGGCGTGTACCACGCATCGACAGGCTCCAGCCGAACGGACGCAGCTGCAACGGCGAAACGCTTGCTCACCGGCAGCCACTACGACACCGTGCGCAACGGTGGCAAATACGACGGCCGCCTGGGCATCTTCGTGCCCATGGCCTGCGTGCAACAGTTGCACGCCGCTGGCAAGCGCCTGCCCTTTGGCATCGAGGTGGTGGGCTTTGCCGAAGAAGAAGGTCAGCGCTACAAAGCGACCTTCCTGGGCTCGGGTGCCTTGATCGGCGACTTCAACCCACACTGGCTGGAGCAGCTGGACACCGACGGCACCAGCATGCGCGAAGCGATGCAGCGGGCGGGTCTGCCCGCCACGCTGGACGCCATTGCGCAACTGAAGCGCGACCCGGCGCACTACCTGGGGTTCGTCGAGGTGCACATCGAACAAGGTCCGGTGCTCAACGAGCTGGACCTTCCACTGGG
>NZ_JBFJMY010000212.1:0-7052 GCF_041633695.1 Hydrogenophaga sp. | reverse complement strand
GCGCCGCCACCGCCCCCAGCGCGAGCGCCGCGGCCACGCCGCTTGCGTCGGCAATGCCACCGGCGGCGATCACGGGCAGATGCACCGCCCGCACGATTTGCGGCAGCAGGGCGAACGTGCCCATCTGCGTGGTGATGTCGTCGTGCATGAACATGCCCCGATGGCCACCAGCCTCCAGGCCCTGGGCAATGATGGCGTCGGCACCATGGGCTTGTAGCCACAGCGCCTCGTCTACCGTGGTGGCCGAGGCCAGCACCCGGCTGCCCCAGCTTTTCACGCGGGCGAGCAATTCGGGTGCGGGCAGACCAAAGTGGAAGCTCACCACCGCAGGCCGGTAGGTTTCGATCAGGTCCGCCACCTCGGCGCTGAACGGCACCCGACCCGCGCCCGGCGCGATCTGGCCTTGGTCAATCCCGGCTTCTGCGTGGTAGGGCGCGAGCGCCCGCAACCAGGCGGCATCGCGCGCCGGGTCGGGCACGGGCGGCGTGTGGCAGAAGAAGTTGAGGTTGTAGGGGCCTTCTGTTCCCGCGCTCAGGGCGGCGAGCTCCCGCTGCAGGGCCTCGGCCGACAACATGGCGCAGGGCAGTGCGCCCAGACCACCGGCATTGCTCACCGCAATGGCCAGCGCAGCGCCTTGCACGCCAGCCATGGGTGCTTGCAGTATGGGAAGTTTTAGACCGAGTTGGGTGTGCCAGGACGTCATGACGGGCATTGTCGCAGCCGCCAGAAAACCCGTTGGCTGGTCGTCTCGCAGATCAGGGTAAACCCTTTGTATCGTTGGCCGGAAAAACATTTAACATATTAAATAAATGACGACCACAACCCCATTTGTCCACCGCAACCTGCCGCGTTTGTTGCTGGAAGCCCGCGAAGCCGTGATGCAGCACACCCGGCCCAGCCTGCGCGAGCACGGCTTGTCGGACCAGCAATGGCGGGTGCTGCGGGTGCTGGGCGAACACGCGGGTGACGCGGCGGGAGTGGAAACCGGCCGTGTGGCGCGCGATGCCTTTCTGCTCGGCCCCAGCCTCACCGGCGTGCTCACCCGCATGGAGCGCGATGGTTTGATTTCGCGCAGCCGTTGCCCGGTGGACGCGCGCCGCACCGTGGTGCGTGCCACGCCGCAAGGCCTGCAACTGGTGGAGCGCCTGTCCGAGGCGATCGAAGCGCACTACGACTGGATGGAGCAGCGCCTGGGCAAAACCCAGCTGAGCGCGCTCTACGCCTTGCTCGATGGCGTGATCGCGCTGGAGCCGCCGGTGCTGGCCACACCCGAAGAATGAACCTGAAAGACCCCGCATGACCCCGACTTGGATGCCGCACGGCACGGTTTACGGCAGCCTGCTGAACTTCCAGCGCGAAACCGCGCTGTGGGCCGAGCGCATGGCGCAACCACCCTACAAAGCACCGCCGCAGGCGCCGGTGCTCTACATCAAGACCGCCAACACCTTCACCCCCAGCGGTGCGCGCATCGCCATGCCGGCGGGCACAACCGCGCTGGCGGTGGGCGCCACGGTGGGGCTGGTGATGGGTGCTGTGCGCGACGGCTGCGCCCGGCCCGACCTGGCCAGTGTGGCGGGCGCCGTGCTGCTCAACGACTGGTGCGTCCCGCACGACAGCTACTTTCGCCCGGCGGTGAAAACCCGTTGTGGCGACGGCTTGCTGGGCGTGGGCGGTAGCTGCGTGCCGCTGGCGCAGCTGCCGCCGTTGGCGAGCTGGCAGCTGGAGGTGCGGATCAACGGTGTGTTGCGCCAGACCGTGCGCCTGGCCGACCTGGTGCGGCCCGCCGCGCAGTTGCTGGCGGACGTGGGCACATGCATGACCCTGCGCCCCGGCGACGTGCTGATGCTCGGCACCGATTGCCTGGACGACGGCAGCCGACCTTTGGCACAGGCCGGTGACACCGTCGAGGTGTCGGCCCCGGGCTTGCAGCCGGTGGTCAACAGCCTCGTGGGAGCGTCGGCATGAAGCGCGCACGCATTGCCTGGGCCGGTGCGGTCCACGACGCGGTGGAACACGACGGCGCGTTGAAACTGCTGACGCCCGCGTTTCGCGGTCGCGTGGTGGCATTCGACGAAGTGGTCTGGTTGCCACCACTGGTGCCCACGCTGCGGGCCCGCACCATTCTGGCGTTGGGCCTCAACTACGCCGACCATGCGAAAGAGCTGGAATTCAAACCGCCGGTGGAACCGCTGGCCTTTCTCAAAGGCGAGGCCTCGCTGATCGGTCACCGGGCCTTCACCGTGCGGCCCGATGGCGTGCAATACATGCACTACGAGTGCGAGCTGGCTGTGGTCATCGGGCGGGAGACCCGGCGCGTGAAGAAGGCCGACGCGCTGGACTTTGTAGCGGGTTACACCGTGGCCAACGACTACGCGATCCGCGACTACCTGGAAAACTGGTACCGGCCCAACCTGCGCGTGAAAAACCGCGACACCTGCACGCCCATCGGCCCCTGGTTGGTGGACGCGGCCGATGTGCCCGACCCCATGAACCTGGCGTTGCGCACCACGGTCAACGGCAAAGTCACCCAGCAGGGCCACACGCGGGACATGATTTTCGACGTGCCCACGCTGATCGAATACTTCAGCGCCTTCATGACGCTGATGCCCGGCGACCTGATCCTGACCGGCACGCCCGATGGCGTGGTTGATTGCCAGCCCGGCGACGTGATCGTGACCGAGATCGATGGCATCGGCGCCCTCGTCAACACCATCGCCGAGGAACAAAGGGCGCCAGATCCCGATTCAGGGCAGTGACCTTGCCGGATAGCAGTTCCTTCAAACGAAATCGGGCTCTGACCCCCTTTGTGGTCTGACCGGAGAAAGACAAGCATGCAAATCAAGCACCTCATCAACGGCCAATCCGTTGCCAGCCGCGACACCTTCCAAACCACCAACCCGGCCACGCAAGCCGTGCTGGCCGAAGTGGCGGCGGGTGGCGAGGCAGAAGTCAATGCCGCGGTTCAAGCCGCGAAAGACGCCTTCCCCAAATGGGCCGGTCTGCCCGCCACCGAGCGGGCCAAAAAAATCCGTGCACTCGGCGATCTGATTGCGAAGCACGTGCCCGAGATCGCGCAACTGGAAACCCAGGACACAGGGCAGACCATTGCACAAACCGGCAAGCAGCTGATTCCCCGCGCGGCCGACAACTTCTCTTATTTCGCCGAAATGTGCACCCGCGTGGATGGTCACACCTACCCTACGCCCACGCACCTGAACTACACCCTGTTCCATCCGGTGGGCGTGTGTGCGCTCATCAGCCCATGGAACGTGCCCTTCATGACCTCGACCTGGAAGGTCGCGCCTTGCCTGGCGTTCGGCAACACGGCGGTGCTCAAGATGAGCGAGCTCTCGCCGCTCACCGCCGCGCGCCTGGGCGAGCTGGCGCTGGAGGCCGGTATTCCGGCCGGCGTGCTCAACGTGGTGCACGGTTTTGGCAAAGACGTGGGCGAGCCCCTGTGCGCCCACCCCGATGTGCGCGCCATTTCCTTCACCGGCTCCACCGCCACCGGCAACCGCATCGTGCAGAGCGCGGGTTTGAAGAAGTTCAGCATGGAGTTGGGCGGCAAGAGCCCGTTCGTGGTCTTCGACGACGCCGATCTGGAGCGCGCGCTCGATGCCGCCCTTTTCATGATCTTCAGCAACAACGGCGAGCGCTGCACGGCGGGCAGCCGCATCCTGGTGCAACAAAGCATCTACGCCGACTTTGTGGCGAAGTTCACCGAGCGCGCCAAGCGCATCGTGGTCGGCGACCCCTTGGATGAGAAAACCACCGTCGGCCCGATGATCAGCCAGGCCCATCTGGCCAAGGTGCGCAGCTACATCGAGCTGGGCCCGAAAGAAGGTGCGACCATGCTGTGCGGCGGTATCGACCGCCCGAGCTACGCGCCCGAACTGGCGGCCAATGTGCAAAAAGGCAACTTCGTCTGGCCCACGGTGTTCGCCGATGTGGACAACCGCATGCGCATCGCGCAAGAAGAAATTTTTGGCCCGGTGGCCTGCCTGATCCCGTTCAAGGACGAGGCCGACGCGATTGCGAAAGCCAACGACATCGCCTACGGCCTGTCCAGCTACGTGTGGACCGAGAACATCGGCAAGGCGCACCGCGTGGCGGCCGCCGTCGAAGCCGGCATGTGTTTCGTCAACAGCCAGAACGTTCGCGACCTGCGCCAACCTTTCGGAGGCACCAAGGCCAGTGGCACGGGGCGCGAAGGCGGCACCTGGAGCTACGAGGTCTTTCTGGAACCCAAGAACGTGGCGGTGTCCATGGGCAGCCACCACATCCCACACTGGGGAGTCTGAGCATGGGCAAACTCGCACTGGTCGGCAAGATCACCCACGTGCCATCGATGTACCTGAGCGAGCTGCCCGGCCCGCGCCAGGGCACGCGGCAAGCGGCCATCGACGGCCATCTGGAAATCCGGCGCCGTTGTCTGGAGCAGGGCGTGGACACCATCGTGGTGTTCGACACGCACTGGTTGGTCAACGCGAACTACCACATCAATTGCGCGCCCCATTTCCAGGGCAACTACACCAGCAACGAGTTGCCGCACTTCATCAGCAACATGGCCTACGAAATCCCGGGCAACCCGGCGCTCGGAAAGCTGCTGGCCCAGGTGTGCAACGAACAGGGGGTGGAAACGCTGGCCCACGACGCCACCACGCTCGCACCCGAATACGGCACCCTGGTGCCCATGCGCTACATGAACGCCGATCAACACTTCAAGGCGGTGTCGGTTTCGGCCTTGTGCATGGCGCACTACCTGAACGACAGCGCGCGCCTCGGTTGGGCCTTGCGCAAAGCCGTGGAAGACCACTACGACGGCACCGTGGCCTTTCTTGCGAGCGGCTCCTTGAGCCACCGCTTCGCGCAAAACGGTTTGGCGCCCGACTACGCCCACCGCATCTGGAGCCCCTTCCTGGAAACGCTGGACCGGCGCGTGGTGCAGATGTGGCAGCAGGGCGAGTGGAAAGACTTTTGCGAGATGCTGCCCGAGTACGCGGCCAAGGGCCACGGCGAAGGCTTCATGCACGACACCGCCATGATGCTGGGCGCCTTGGGCTGGAGCGAATACGAAGGCCAAGGCGAAGTGCTCACACCGTACTTTGGCGCTTCGGGCACGGGTCAGATCAACGCTGTGTTCCCGGTCACGCCGGTCAGCGGCGCGGCCATCCCAAGGCCCCAGGCTTCCCGTGCCGACGGCTACACCTCGATCGCCACGCGGCTCTGAACACCCGACCCACCATGCCCCACCTCGTCATCCTCTACACACCCAATCTGGACCAACCCGCCGCCGAAGGCGGTGCGGACATGCGCGGTTTGTGCCGCGCCTTGTGCGACGCCATGCTCACCGTGCACGACGAGCAAGACCGGCAGGTCTTTCCCACCGGCGGCACGCGCGTGCTGGCCTACCCGGCCACCCATTTCGCCCTGGCCGATGGCGGCGCGGCCGGTGAGGCCGCAGGCCAGGGTGGCGACTACGCCTTTGTGTACCTGAACCTGCGCATGGCCAAGGGCCGCAGCGCGTGGGTGCACCAGCGCGTGGGCGATGTGCTGAACGCCTGCGTGAAAGAACGCTTCGCCGAGCAGCTGCGGCAACGCCCGATCGGCATCACCTTGCAGGTGGACGAAGGCCACGAGGTCTTCGATGGCAAGAACAGTTCCTTGCACCCGCTTTTCCAGAAGAAAGTCTGAAGACCCCATGTTCAGCCCCGAACTCATTGCCGAACTGGCCGCCGAACTGCGGCAATCGCAACGCACGCGCACGCCGGTCGAACATTTTTCCAAACGCTTTTCCGGCATGACGGTTGAAGATGGCTACCGCATCGGTCGCGCCTGGGTAGCGCTCGAGAAGGCCGCCGGCCGCAGCGTCATCGGCCACAAGATTGGCCTGACCAGCCGCGCCATGCAGATCAGCAGCCAGATCGACGAGCCCGACTACGGCACCCTGCTGGACGACATGCTCTACACCGCGCAGGCGGGTCAGGTGCTGGATATTCCGGTGGCGAACTTCATCGCGCCGCGCGTGGAAGTGGAACTCGCCTTTGTGCTGAAAGCGCCGCTCCAAGGACCAGGCGTCACGCCGGAACAGGTGCTGGCCGCCACCGCCTATGTGACGCCGGCCATCGAGATCATCGATGCGCGCATCGAACAATTCGACCGCCACAACAAAACCATGCGCAAGGTGTTCGACACCATCAGCGACAACGCCGCCAACGCCGGTATCGTGCTCGGCGCGGGCGACCCGGCCTACCGCGCCGACCCGCTCACCACCGATCTGCCCTGGTGCGGCGCGGTGCTGCGCTGCAACGGGGTGGTGGAAGAAACCGGCCTGGCCGCCGGCGTGCAAGGCCACCCGGCGATCGGCATTGCCTGGCTGGCCAACAAGCTGGCACCCTGGGGCGAGTCGCTGCAGGCGGGCCATACCGTGCTGGCGGGTTCGTTCACCCGGCCCGTGGCCGCGAAAGCGGGCGACCTGTTCGAAGCCGATTACGGCGCGCTGGGTTGTTTGAAGTTCCGTTTTGTCTGAGCGCCACTTGCTTGCTCAATCCCCCTCTCCATTCCGCTCCCCGTGCACATGCAAACACCCACCAACTCCTTCAAGCAAGCGCTGCAGGAACGCCGACCCCAGATCGGCTTCTGGCTCGGTCTGGCCAACGCCTACAGCGCCGAAATCTGTGCCGGTGCCGGCTTTGATTGGCTGCTGATCGATGGCGAACACTCGCCCAATGGTTTGCAGGAACTGCTGGCCCAGGCGCAAGCCATTGCGGCCTACGCTTCGCATGCGATTGCCCGCGTGCCCGAAGGCAACGCCGCGCTGATCAAACAATACCTCGACCTGGGCCTGCAGACCCTGCTGGTGCCCATGGTGGACAGCCCGGAGCAAGCCGCTGAACTGGTGCGCGCCTGCCGTTACCCGCAGGACGACGGCCTGGGTGGCGTGCGCGGCATGGCCGGAGGGCGCGCCTCGCGCTGGGGGCGCTATGCGAACTATGCGAAAGAGGCCAACGAGCAGGTGTGTCTGCTGGTGCAGGCAGAAACCCGCGAGTCGC
>NZ_JBFJMY010000211.1:0-7055 GCF_041633695.1 Hydrogenophaga sp. | reverse complement strand
GTTGTCGTTGGCGCAGACGGTCGCCTCTTCGGTGTTCTTCACGCGCACCACGCATTTCACCGAACCAAAGGTGCCCTCGCAGTAGCACACACGGGCATTTTTCTGGCTCAGTGCGCCTGCTCCCGCCGCAGCTGGCCGGGCGTGACCCGAAAGCTGCGCACCATGGCGGTGGTCATGTGGCTCTGGCTGGAGAAGCCCGAATCTTCTGCAATCGCCGTCAGGGGCAGGGCACTGCCCAACACCAGGTTGCGCGCATGTTCCAGCCGGGCCTGGAGGATGTACTGGTAGGGCGTGCAGGCGAAGGTGTTTTTGAACAAGCGCACAAACTGGGTTCGGCTGAAGCCGGTGGCCAGGGCCAGATCGTCAATGGACAAGTCTTGCGCCAGCTGGATGCGCACCATGTCTTTCACGCTTTTCACTTGCGCGCCCGAGAGCTTGCCGCGCTCGCGCTGCACGGCATAGCGCCCGGCCGCCCGGCGCTGCAGCTGCATGGCCACACCCAGCGAGAGCGACTCGGCATACAGCGGACCGCTGGGGCATCCGCCAGCCACTTCGTGGGCCATGCCGCGCAACACGGCCGCCAGGCCGTCGTCGTGGAATTCGAGTTCCGAGCGCAGCGGCATGCGGAACAGCTGCTCCGACAAAACGTCGTCGTCCAGCGATGTGTGATCGAACTGCAGCAGGATGCGGCGCACACCGTCACAACGCCAGCGGGACAGACTGGGCTGGAGGTCGGCGGCAAACAGGCCGATCGCGCCGGCGCCCAGCTGGTGCACGGATGAACGGCGCCCAAAATAGAACTCGGCATGCGCCCGCCCGCAATCCAGCATCGCGAGCATGACGCGTCCGTCCGCACCACAGAGGCCCGCGTATTCGGGCAGGGCCTCGACCCAGCCAAGCGCAAAGCCCGACCATTTCGCAGCGGCCTCTTCGCTGAACAGACTGGGTTCTTGCTGGGCGTCCTCCACGTCCTGGCGGTGAGAGAGTTTGGCCATTTTTTGTCTCCAGATCATGGCCCGTTGTCGTACCCCCAGGCCTGTGGACCAGTATCCCACCCCCCGGCTGCGCGCGGCATACCGGATCGCTATAGCTGCTAGAGACCTCCCATCTCGGGGCTAACCCTGAGCCAGGCAGGCGATCCTGAAAAGCCGACCCGATCCTGAAAGACGCCCGCCCGCCATCGCGCTGGAATGCAAGGCCTCAGAACCAACTCCACGAAGGAAATTGCTGTGCCCTCTCCATTTCATCCCATCCACCGTCGCACCGCGGCGATGAGCGCCGCAGCCGCGATGTTGCTCAGCGCCTGCGGCGGCGGCGGTGACGCCCCACCCGTCGTCGAAGCGTCGCCCAACTTCGACAACATCGCCATCAACCCCACCGTCGCCTGCACCATGGCGGGCATTGGGGCCACGGCCCTGAGCGCCGACGCCCCGGTCACCATCCTGGACGTGTCCACCGGCAGCACGGGTTCGGGTGCGACCGACCGTGCCTACTGCCTGGTCAAGGTCAAGGTCGATCCCCAGGTCAACATCTGGGTGTCGCTGCCCTCGGCCGACTGGAACGGCCGCTTCCGCGCCGAGGGCAACGGTGTCTACGCCGGCGACTCGCAACTGGGCGTGGCCACCGACTCGGTGCGCCAGGGCTTCGTCGGCACCAAGACCGACACCGGGCACACGGGCAGCTCCTTGTCGGGTGCCTTCGGCATGCTCTCGCCGGGCAACGCCAACGTGCAACTGCAGGAAGACTTCGCCCACCGCTCGATGCACCTCATGGCCGTGGTCGGCAAGCAGCTGACCAAGGCCTTCTACAGCCAGGACCCTCTGCGCTCCTACTGGTATGGCTGTTCCACCGGCGGGCGCCAGGGCCTGATGATGGCGCAACGCTACCCCGCCGATTTCGACGCGATTCTGGCCGGCGCGCCCGCGATCCACTGGGACCGCTTCCAGGCCTACCAAATCTGGCCGCAAGTGGCCATGAGTCTGGAGGCGGGTGGACCGATGTCGGCGGCCAAGCGCACACTGGTGACCAACCGGGCCATTGCCGCCTGCGATGCCAACGACGGCGTCACCGACGGTGTGATCGATGATCCACGCAGCTGCGACTACGACCCCACCAACGATGCGATCCTGACCCAAGCCAGTTGCGCCAGCGACAGCTGCCTCACACCGGGCGAGGCCAGTGGTGTCAAGAAGATCTGGGGTGGCGCACGCAGCGCCAGTGGCAAGTTGCTGTGGCCCGGCATCGAACGTGGCGCCGACATGGGTGCCTTCGCCGGCACCAACCCGTTCCCGATCCCGATCGAACAGGCCCGCTACTGGACCTACCTGGACCCGGCCTGGGACTGGAAGACCCTGAACTACCTCAACTACGAGACGTTCTTCAACGACAACATCCGGCAGGTCGGCCCGGTGATGGCCACCGACAACCCGGATCTGTCGGCGTTCAAGGCGCGTGGCGGCAAGCTCATCATGTACCACGGCTGGTCGGACAACCTCATCATGCCGCAGGGCACGACGCGCTACTACGATCGCGTGAAACAGACCATGGGCGACCCAAGCGACTTCTCCCGCCTGTACATGGTGGGCGGCATGGGCCACTGCGGCGGCGGCACCGGTGTGAACCAGTTCGGTCAAGGCTCCAGCGGCGCCGTGCCCATGGAGCCGAAGACGGACGCGTTCCGCGCGCTCATGGCCTGGTCGGAAAAGAACACCGCCCCCAACGAGATCATCGCGTCGCGCATCGAAAGCGGCAACGTGGTGCGCACGCGCCCACTGTGCCCCTACCCGAAGGTCGCGAAGTACAAGGGATCGGGCAGCACAAACGAAGCCGCAAACTTCAGCTGCGAGAGCCCCTGATCGCGCCCGCTCTAGAAGCTGAAAGATGGCGCTGAACGGGGTCAAGACTGCACCGATGCTGGGCTTGCCGGCGCAGCATCGGTGCTCTCATTGCCGTTGCCACAAACGGCGACGATCATCGACGGTGCGCAGGGCCACCTCTGATCTGCGGGGGCGTCTCGCCCCCTCACCTCACAGGCGCCGCCTTCTTGCCGCTTACTGAAGCTGTTGAATGCCGGCCAGTTGCCAGCCCCCGTTGCCAACGCGGGGTTTGGTCAGATGCCACATTTCGTCAAACGCTTCGGCCGGCAAATCTTTTTCTTCTCGTATCGTTCCGGTGAAGCGCACGCTGACCGTGTAGCGCGTCGCTTCCTCGACCACCTCCACCACCTCCGCCTGAAGGCCGACCACATCGGTGGATGGCGGCGATGCAGAACGTTCGGACATGTTCACCGCCAGTTCCGCGAACATTTCCGGCGTGGTGAACGCACGGATATCGTCCAGATCGCCGGCATCGTTGGCGGCCTGGAGCCGAATGAATTGCACCTTGGCGTTGCGGGCGAAACCGGCGGCATCGAAGTCGGCCGGGATGGCACGCGTGGACGCCACGTTGGCACCAATGCCGGAACCGATCATGGATTCCGATGCCCTGGCTGGCATGGCAACCTCGAAACGGTGAGGCGCCGCCGTGGAGGAACGGGCGCCGGCCATCGCGGGTGTCTGAGCCAGCGCACGTTTGCGCATGACAAACGCCAGGGCCGCCATGACGGCCATGACCAGTAGCCCGATCATCAGCATATTGGCCAGGCCTTCGCCCAGACCCAGGTGAGACGCCAGGGCGGCAATGCCCAGACCCGCAGCGAGGCCTGCGACGGGGCCCATCCAGGAACGTTTGGGCGGCGTTGCGGCCGCAGCACCAGCAGTTGCCGGCGCTGCGGCCGTTTGTGCCGGAGCCGGGTTGCTGGTGGTGTTCTGGCGCTGCATGCCGGTCGACTTGCCACCGCCGATGCGTCGTGCCGCCTCCGCATCAGAAACCGCCTGTGACAGCCCCAGGACAAGAACGACAGCGAACAGGGAAAAGAATCTCATGCGCAACTCCAACAAACAAGATATGGAACAGGGACGGTGGGTGGGCGCGCTGACATGCGCCCGGGTGTTTCAGTCGTTGTTGCCGCTGGTGATGCCCAGCAAGACCAGCAGCGACTGGAAAACGTTGTAAAGACTCAGGTATACGCCCAGGGTGGCGGTGATGTAGTTGGTCTCCGAGCCGTCTTGCACGCGCTTGAGGTCGTACAGGATGAACGCCGAAAAGATGCCAATGGCCAGGACCGCCAGCGTGATCGTCAAAGCGCTGGACTGGATGAAGAAGTTCGCCACCCCCGCCACCAGCAACATGATGGCGCCGATGAACAAGAACTTCCCCATGGCACTGATGTCGCGCTTGACGACCGACGACAGCATCGCCATGCCCAGGAAAATGGCGCCGGTGCCGGAGAACGCCGTCATGATCAGGCCCGTGCCGTTGGACAGGCCCAGCACGGAGCCCACCAGGCGCGACAACATCAGCCCCATGAAAAACGTGAAGGCCAGCAACACCGGTACGCCGGCGGCAGAGTTTTTGGTCTTTTCGATGGCGAACATGAAGCCAAACGCCCCCACCAGAAAAACCACCAGCCCCACGCCAGGCGACATGGCCCGGCTCATCCCGGTGACCAGGCCGACCCAGGCCCCCAGGACAGTGGGCAGCATCGACAGCGCGAGCAGCCCATAGGTATTGCGCAGCACACGGTTGCGCTCCACCGAGACGGCGTGTGAGGCACTGTCGACCGGTGACACAGCGGAATTCAAGTTCATGGCAGATCCTTCAAGGTCAGTGGAAAAAAGGGTGTGTGAAAGCTGTGCTGCGTTCAATGGCGGCGTTGGGGCAGACCTCAGGCGCCGGACGCGGGCGCAGGATGCAGCCCGCGGCGCTTCGTGCGCGCACGGATGTTGAGCGCTTCCACCGTCAGGGAGAAGGCCATGGCGCCGTAGATGTAGCCCTTGGGTATGGCCTGTCCGAGTGCTTCTGCGGTGAGTGCCATACCGATCATGACCAGAAAGGCCAGGGCCAGCACCTTCACGGACGGATGGCGGTCGACAAAATCGCCAATCGGCTTGGCCGCAAACATCATCACGCCGACCGAGAAAACAATGGCAGCAACCATCACCCCGATCTCATCCACCATGCCCACCGCCGTGATCACCGAATCCAGCGAGAAGACGATGTCGATCAGGGCGATCTGGCCGATGATGACCCAGAACATGCGCGAGCTGGCGGCCCCCAGCGCCGCAGGATCGGTGGCCGGCGCCGTGTCGAGCTCCCGTGCTTCCACCTCGACAAAAATCTCGTGGCTGGCCTTGTAGAGCAGGAACAAACCGCCGACCAGCAGCACAACATCGCGCCCGCTGAAGCCGTTGCCCAGCACCGTGAACAGGTCCGTCGTCAGACCCATCATCCAGCCCAGGGTGAAAAGCAGCAACAGACGCGAAACCATGGCAAAGCCCAGGCCCAGGCGGCGCGCCTTGTCGCGCAGATGCGGGGGCAGCCGCCCGACCAGGATGGAGATAAAGACGATGTTGTCGATACCCAGCACGATTTCGAGTGCGGAGAGCATCGCGAATGCGATCCAGATGTTGGGGTCGAGAAGAAATTCCATGAGAAGCGCCGAAACCATCAAGAAGGAAACAGGACCGGATCATGCGTCCGATACGAAGATTGAAAAACCAGCATATTGCTGATATACAGTTCGTAAATTCCGATGTTGAAGGCCTTGCCATGCTGAACTACCGCCACCTGTACTACTTCTGGATGGTTGCCAAAGAAGGTGGATTCGCCCGCGCGGCCGAGCGGCTGGACATGGCGATCCAGACCATCAGCGCCCAGGTGCGCGAGCTGGAGAAATCGCTGGGACACCAGTTGCTCAAACCGGCGGGGCGCGGGGTCAGCCTGACCGAGTCCGGCGAAGTGGCGTTTGCGAAAGCGGAAGCGATCTTCCAGATCGGGCAGACGCTGCCGCAAGCCGTGCACGCAGCCGGCTCCAGACCGGTCGTGAAGCTGGCGGTGGGCCTGTCGGACGGCATCTCCAAGCTGGCCGCCCATGCGCTGCTGGCCCCCATCCTGCAGACGCCCAACCTGCGTCTGGTCTGCCATGAGGGCGGCACGGAGCAGCTGATAGCCGAGCTGGCGCTGCACCACCTCGACATGGTGTTGGCGTGTCAGGGCGCTCCCGTCAATCCCAATCTGCGCCTGACCAGCGATCGGCTCGTGTCCTCCCCGGTGGATTGGTACGGGCCCGCGCCGTGGACGCACCAGGCCGACGTAGACCAGTTCCCACAATCACTGGGGCGTTTGCCGGTGCTGCTGCCTACCGGACATTCGGTGTTGCGCGACACGCTTGAGCGCTGGTTTCAGGAGCAGGGGCTGCAGCCCCGCGTGGTCGGCGAGTTCGAGGACAGCGCGCTGATGTCGGTGTTCGCGGCGCGCGGGCTGGGGGTATTTCCGGTCAGCCGCCTGGGCGCCGACGACGTCAGCCTGATGCGCGGGCTGCGCCTGCTGGGGCGCAGCGATGAAGTGCACGAGGACATCTATGCCATCCGCAACCGCCGCGGCCTGCAACACCCGCTGGTCCAACAGGTGCTGGCTGGCGCGCGGAACTGACATCGGTTGGCCACGGTCTTGGACTTGGCCTCCCATCTGCGGCCAAGAGAACGTCCGCCTGGTCACGATGAAGGGACTCCAATGAAGGGAATCATCCCGTCCATCGGCCCCCTACCCGCTCAAAACGGATAGTGACGCGGCGTGGTCTGCACCGTGATCCAGCGCAGTTCGGTGAATTCGGCAATGCCCGCCTTGCCGCCGAAGCGGCCGATGCCGCTGCCCTTGACGCCGCCGAACGGCATCTGGGCTTCGTCGTGCACGGTAGGGCCGTTCACATGGCAGATGCCCGAGTCGATCTTGCGGGCCACGTTGAAGGCGCGTGCGATGTCGCGGCCGAACACGGCGGCGCTCAGGCCGTACTCGTTGTCGTTGGCGCAGGCAATCGCCTCTTCGGTGTTCTTCACGCGCACCACGCATTTCACCGGGCCGAATGTTTCTTCGTGGTAGATGCGCATCTCGGGCGTGACGTGGTCGAGCACGGTGGCGGGCATGAGCGTGTTGTCCGATTTGCCGCCACAGACCAG
>NZ_JBFJMY010000210.1:0-7061 GCF_041633695.1 Hydrogenophaga sp. | reverse complement strand
TCGGCCGGCAGAAGCGATTCCGGGCCTTGGCGTTCGCGCCGGGGTCCAAAGAGTTTGTCGAACAAGGCCATGCGGGGCGATGGGGTGGTGGGTACGCGGGAGCGGTGTGTCAAAAATGGCGGGCGGAAATCTCGGGCCATTGTGACGCGCTTCGGGCGGCACGGGGCGCTGGCCCCCCGTGCCCGGGGTTCAGCCGGGCAGCGGGATGAACTCCTCGGCGTCGTCCGGTGGCATGGGAAAGCGGCCTGCTTTCCAGTCGGCCTTGGCCTGTTCGATGCGGTCCTTGCGCGACGACACGAAGTTCCAGAACAGGTGGCGCTCGCCCAGCGGTTCACCGCCAAACAGCATCACGGTGGCCGCGGTGCGCGCGTGCAGCAGCGCGTCGCGGTCGTCGCCAAACACCAGCAGTTGGCCCGGTTGGTAGAGCTGTCCGCCGTGTTCGATCTCGCCATGAGCCACGTAAGCGCCTTGTTCGGCGTAGCCGCCGGGCAAGGCCAGGCTGGCGCCGGCCTGGATTTCGGTGTGCACGTAGAACAGCGGTGAGTGGGTGCGCACCGGGCTGCTGAGGCCATAGGCCGTGCCCGCGATCACCCGCATCCAGACGCCAGCTTCTTCGCGCACCGGCAGGGCGTCGGCCGGGGTGTTGGTGAAGGCGGGTTCGGTTTCTTCGTCCGCCTCGGGCAGCGCCACCCAGGACTGCATCAGTTCCAGGCCGCCACCGGCAAACGAGGCCGGATGCTCGAAGCGCTCGGAGTGGGTGATGCCCCGCCCGGCGGTCATCCAGTTCACCTCGCCCGGTCGAATCACCTGGTGCGTGCCCAGGCTGTCGCGGTGCGTGATCTGGCCGCTCAGCAGGTAGCTCACGGTGGCCAGGCCGATGTGCGGGTGCGTGCGCACGTCGGCGGCGCGGGTGTCTTCTGCCGCCAGCGTGACCGGGCCGGCGTGGTCCAGAAACACAAAGGGGCCGACCATGCGCCGCTTGGCGTAGGGCAGCACACGGCGCACCGTCAGGCCGTGGCCCAGATCCGCCGCACGGGCGTTGATCACCATTTCCAGCATCTCTTCTCCTTGAACCTTGTGTGCTGCATTCTGGCGCGCTCGGGCGGTATGGACAAATCCGTGCGCCAGAGTCCCTGTGAACAGGCTCCTAGTCGGTCGGCAGCAGCCGTCCGGCAATCGCTGCGGCGGCGGATCGGGTTTCGACGCCGAGTTTTTCGAACACGTGTTCGAGGTGCTTGTTCACGGTGCGGTGGCTCATGCCCAGGATGTCGGCGATGTCGCGGTTGGTCTTGCCCTTGGCCAGCCAGGACAACACTTCGGTCTCGCGCGGGGTGAGCGCCACTTCGCGCAACCGCTGCACCGCCGGGCTGTCGGGCGGTGTGAGCGTGAGCAGCAGCATGGATTCGCCCAGGTGGTCGTGCCCCATGCTGCGCGCCAGCAAGCGCCCCTGGCGGCCCAGATCGGTCTGGGCCAGTCCTTCGCCGGCCACGCTGCCCAACCATTGCGCCGCCGCTTGCGCGGATTCGGCCACGCCGAAAGCCTGTTCCAGCCAGGCGGTGGCTTGCGGCGAACGCCAGGCGATGCGGCCCCGGGCGTCGAGCACCACCGTGCCCATGCCGGCCACATCCACCGCCTCGCGGGCCAGGCGGGCCACCTGGGCGTTGCGCACGTGGGTGGACAGGCGGGCCAGCACCTCGGGGATGCGCAAGGGTTTGACCACGTAGTCCACCGCGCCGCAGGCAAAGCCGCGCAGGATTTGATCGGTTTCCGAGAGCCCGGTCATGAACAGTACCGGCACATGCGACCAAGCCGGGGTGCTCTTGAGCTGCTTGCACAGGGCAAAACCGTCGCGGCCCGGCATCACCGCGTCGAGCAGCACGCCATCGGGCACGGTGACCTCGAAGCGTTCGAGGGCTTCGGCCGTGTCGCGCGCGGCCAGCACCACATAGCCTTCGGCCAGCAGGGCATCGCACAACATGCGCAAGGTGTCCAGGGCATCGTCCACCACCAGAATCACCAGCGGTGTGGTGGCCGGGGTGTTCGGCAGGGGATCAGGCGTCGGCGGCATCATCGTGGGTTTCCCGGTTGTCGCGCAGGTGGGTCATCAAGGCTTGGAAGTCGAGCCGGTCGGCGCAGGATTGCAACACGGCGAGTGTGGCGGCATGGGCCGGTTCGGTGGTTTGCGCTTGCCGCAGGCGTTGCCGCAACGCAGCGAGCTGGCCTTGCCGGGTGAGGCGCTGCAGCTCTTCGCGCAGCTCGGCCCGCAGCGGCGGGCCCTGCACCCGTAGGGGCGCCAGTTCGGCTGGCGTGTCGGTGGGCGCCTCGTCGCGTATCCATTCGAGCGACAGCGCGGCTTGCAGCGCGTCGAGCAGCTCGGACTCCATCACCGGTTTACCGACAAAGCCCTGGCAGTCGAGCCCGGCCAGCTTCTCGGGTACGTTGTCGAACAGGTTGGCCGACACGAACACCACCGGCAGACGCGCGGCGGGCAAGAGCTGGCGCACCTGCTGCGCGGTCTGCCAGCCGTCCAGATCGTCCATGGTGATGTCGAGCAGCAGCAGTGCGGGCGGGTGGTCTTCCACGATTTCCAGGCACTCCTGGCCACTGGCGGCTTCCTGGACCACAAAGCCCAACGGCATCAGCAGCCCAGCCAGCAGCTGGCGGTGCAGCGGCTGGTCGTCCACCACCAGCAGGGTCTTGCGCGCGCCCCGGTAGCCGGTGACCGGGCGCAGCGAAGAGGGCAGGGGCATGGGGTGCAGCGGATCGGGCGTGATCGCGGGCAGGTACAGGCGCAGGGAAAACGTGCTGCCGTGGCCGGGGCGGCTCTTGAGCGTCAACTCACCGCCCATCATGTCGGTGAGCAAGTGGGTGATGGTCAGGCCCAGGCCGGTGCCGGTTTCGGCGGCGCGGCGGCCCGCGCTGCCGCGCTCGTAGGGCAGAAAGATGCGCTTCTGGTCTTGCGAGGCGATGCCGATGCCGGTGTCCACCACGTCGATGCGGGCCACCTGCTGGCGGAAATCCAGCCGCAACTGCACGCTGCCGAGGTCGGTGAAGCGCACCGCATTGCCCAGCAGGTTGATGAGGATCTGGCGCAGGCGCTTGGCATCGACACGGATCCAGTCGGGCACGTCGCCCTGCTGGTGCACGGTGAAGTGCAGGCCCTTGGCTTCGGCCTGCGGGCGCACCATGCGCTCCACGTCTTCGAGCAGTTGGCGCAGCGGCAGCGGCACCGGGTCGAGCTTGAGGCGACCGGCCTCGATCCGGGCCAGGTCCAGCGAGTCGTCGATGAGCGCGTGCATGTGGTTGCCGCTGCGCTGCATGGTGGCGATCTTCTCGCGCACGGGTTCGGCAATGTCCGGGTTCTTGAGCAGGATTTGTGCATAACCCAGGATGCTGGTCAGCGGCGTGCGCAGCTCGTGTGTCATGCCGGCCACGTAGCGGGTCTTGGCCTGACTGGCCGATTCGGCGCGGTCCCGGGCCGATTGCAACTCGGCGTCGGTGCGGCGGTGGGCGTCGATTTCCAGCAGCAGCAACTGGGTCTGGCGTTCCGACTCGTCTTGCGCGATGCGCCGGCTCTCGGTGGTGAGCACCACCCACCAGGCGCACACCGCCGCAAGCAGGAACAGCAGGGCGAACACCTTGAGAAAGGGCGTGTCCAGCGGGGCGCCCGTGGCGCGCAGGCTTTCCTGCACGTAGACGATGCCGATCAGAAAGGCCATGACCGAGACGATGGACAACAGCACGGCGATGTACTGCCAGACCCGGAAATTGACCTTGACCACCAGCCACCGGGGCAGCAGTGCGTTCAGCAGGGTGCGCATCTGGTCGGCGGCGCGGGCGTTGGTTTTGCAGCGGTCGTGGCAGCGCGATTCCAGTGAGCAACACAGCGAGCAGATGGAGGCCTGGTAAGCGGGGCAGCGGGCCATGTCTTCGGATTCGAACTGGTTCTCGCACACCGCGCAGCGCACCAGTTCGCCCGGGCGCCACCGGGTTTCGGGTGCACGCGCCAGGTAGTACTTGCCCTGGGTGGCCCAGGCCAGCAGCGGGGCGAGCGCCATGGCCAGGCCCAGGGCGATGAAGGGCGAGAACGCGGCGGCGGTTTCGCCCATGACCCCGGCGTAGGCGAGGCTGGCGACCACGGCAGCGATGATCATGGCGCCCAGGCCCACCGGGTTGAAGTCGTACAGGTAGGCGCGCCGGAACTCGATGCCTTTGGGGCTCAGGCCCAGGGGTTTGTTGATGACCAGATCGGACACCAGCGCGCCGACCCAGGCAATGGCGACGTTGCTGTAGATGGCCAGCACCCGTTCGATGCCCTCGAACACGCCCAGCAGCATCAGCAAAGTGGCGATCACCACGTTGAACACCAGCCACACCACACGCCCGGGGTGGCTGCGCGTGACGCGGGCAAAGAAGTTGGACCAGGCCAGCGACCCGGCGTAGGCGTTGGTGACGTTGATCTTGATCTGGGAAATGATGACGAACACCACCGTCATCGCCACCGCCAGGCCGGGGTGGCCGACCGCCTTGGCGAAGCCGGCGAGGTACATCTGGGTCGGTTCGACGGCGCGCGCCGGCACGATCTCGAATTGCATGGCGGCAAACGCCAGAAAAGCGCCGCCGGCCATTTTCAGCATGCCCATGACGATCCAGCCCGGCCCCGAGACCAGCACCGCCAGCCACCAGCGCCAGCGGTTCTGGCGCGTGCGCACCGGCAGAAAACGCAGAAAGTCCACCTGTTCGCCGATTTGCACCACCAGCGAAAAGATCACCGCCGCCGCCGCGCCGAACATCAACGGCGAAAAATCGCTGCTGCCCGAACGCAGGCCCGCCAGGCCGGAGAAGTTGCGGTAGAGCTGGGGCTGCGACAGCGCGATCCAGACAAAGGGCAGCAGCAGCAGGAACAGCCACAACGGCTGGGTCCAGGCTTGCAGCCGGGAGATCAGGGTGATGCCCCGGATGGCCAACGGAATGATCACCACCGCCGAAACCACGTAACACACGGGCAGCGGCCAGCCGGTGGCCATCTGCAGCGCCAGCGCCATGATCACCGCCTCCAGCGCAAAGAAGATGAAAGTGAACACCGCGTAGATCAGCGAGGTGATGGTGGAGCCCAGGTAGCCAAAACCGGCGCCGCGCGTCAGCAAGTCCATGTCCAGCCCGTAGCGCGCCGCGTAGTACGCGATCGGCAGGCCGGTGCAAAAAATGATCAGGCCCACCGCCAGGATGGCCCACATGGCGTTGGCAAAGCCGTAATTCACGGCGATGGCGCCGCCAATCGCCTCCAGCGCCAAAAAGGACAGCGAGCCAAAGGCGGTGTTGGCCACCCGCCATTCGCTCCATTTGCGAAAGCTGCGTGGGGTGTAGCGCAGCGCGTAGTCCTCCATGGTCTCGTCGGCCACCCAGGTGTTGTACTCCCGGCGAAAGCCAAAAATCTTCTGGGTGGCTGCGGTCGCGGCGGGTGGGGGCAAAGACATGCTGGGGGACCAAGCAAGAACCGTTCTCGCGGCGGCCCAGGCGGCGCAAACGGGCTCTACGTTATTTAACGTATAGGTGCTACCGAGGGATTTCCCTAATCTGAACCCCAGTCGGCAACCCGCCGGTCTCACTGCCAACCCGTACAGGAGTTCAACATGAAGTCGCCTTCCGATCCGAATGCCACCACCCTCGAGTCTCCCGCCGCCAGCCGCCGCCGCGTCTTGCAGATGCTGGGCGCCGCCTCCGTGGCGGGCCTGCCCGCCTGGAGCTTTGGCCAGCCCACGGCTTCAGTCAACACCACCAAGCTGGCGGTGACCGACACGGAAGTCACCGTGGGGCAGTTGCACTCCGGCACCGGCACCATGGCCATTTCCGAAACCGGCTCGATCCAGGCCGAGCAGTTGGCGATCGACCAGATCAACGCCATGGGCGGCATCCTGGGTCGCAAGATCAAGGTCATCAAGGAAGACGGCGCCTCCGACTGGCCGACCTTTGCCGAGAAGTCCAAGAAGCTGCTGATCAACGACCATTGCGCGGCTGTGTTCGGCTGCTGGACATCGGCCTCGCGCAAAGCGGTGCTGCCGGTGTTCGAGAAAGAAAACGGCCTGCTCTACTACCCCACCTTCTACGAAGGCCTGGAGCAGAGCAAGAACGTGATCTACACCGGCCAGGAAGCCACGCAGCAGATCCTGTACAGCCTGGAGTGGGCCAAGACCGAGAAGAAGGCCAAGACCTTCTTCCTGATCGGCTCCGACTACATCTGGCCGCGCACCTCGATGAAGATCGCGCGCAAGCACATCGAGAATTTCCAGAAGGGCAAGGTCGTCGGCGAGGAGTACTACCCGCTGGGCAGCACCAACTTCGGCTCGCTGATGAACAAGATCAAGCTGCAAAAGCCCGACTGCATTTTTGCCGCCGTGGTGGGTGGCTCCAACGTGGCCTTCTACAAGGCGCTCAAGGCCGCCGGCATCACCGGCGACAAGCAGCTGCTGGTGACGCTCTCGGTGACCGAGGACGAGATGACCGGCGTGGGCGGCGAAAACTTCAAGGGCTTCTACTCGTCGATGAAGTACTTCCAGTCGCTGGAAAACGAGAACAACAAGAAGTTCGTGGCCGCCTTCAAGGCCAAGTACGGCAAGGACAGTGTGATCGGCGACGTGACCCAGGCCGGTTACCTCGGACCCTGGTTGTGGAAGGCCGCGGTCGAGAAGGCCAAGAGCTTCGACGTGGACAAGGTGGTGGCCGCTTCGGAGCAGGGCATCGAACTCACCACGGCGCCCGAAGGCTACGTGAAGCTCGATGCCAACCACCACCTGTGGAGCAAGTCGCGCATCGCCATGGGCATGCCGGATGCGACCTTCAAGGTCGTGGCCGAGTCGCCCGAGCTGATCAAGCCGGATCCGTTCCCCAAGGGCTATCAATACCCCACCCCCGCCACGGCGCGTGTGCGCCGCGGCGGTGTCCTTTTCGCCCTGGAGATCCGAGATGAAACAACACCTGTTGGGGCCGAGCCCATTTCCGTTCGGGCTGAGCCTGTCGAAGCCCCTCCAAATCCACATCGCAAGAACCCTGTATTCCGATCG
>NZ_JBFJMY010000209.1:0-7089 GCF_041633695.1 Hydrogenophaga sp. | reverse complement strand
TTTGTACGCGATTGATTTATGAAACCATTTGCCTTTGTTTTTCCCGGTCAGGGCTCGCAATCCGTGGGCATGTTGAATGGCTGGGAGCGGCACCCTGCGGTGACACAAACCTTGGAAGAAGCGTCGGACGCGCTGGGTGAAGACCTGGGGCATCTGATCGAGCAAGGCCCGAAAGAGGCCCTGGCCATCACAGCCAATACCCAGCCCGTGATGTTGGTCGCAGGTGTTGCCGCGTGGCGCGTTTGGCTGGCCGAACATGGCGCGTTGCCTGCGGTGCTGGCCGGGCATTCTTTGGGTGAATATTCGGCCTTGGTCGCCTCGGGCGTGCTCACGCTGGCGCAGGCGGCGCCACTGGTGCGTTTCCGCGCCAACGCCATGCAAGAAGCGGTGCCTGTGGGCACGGGCGCCATGGCGGCCATTCTGGGCATGGATGCAGCGTCGGTGATCGCCGGTTGTGCCGAAGCCCAGGCCACGTTTGGGGCAGGCAGCACCGAAGTGGTGGAAGCCGTGAACTTCAACGACCCGGGTCAGACGGTGATTGCCGGCAGCAAAGCCGCGGTGGAAAAAGCTTGTGAAGTGCTCAAGGCGAATGGCGCCAAGCGTGCTTTGCCCTTGCCTGTGTCGGCGCCTTTCCACTCCAGCCTGATGCGGCCTGCGGCCGAGAAGCTGAAAGAAAAATTGGCCGAGACGCGTTTTGAAGCGCCTCAAATTCCCGTGGTGAACAACGTCGATGTGGCCGTCGAATCGGATGCGCAGCGCATCCGCGACGCGCTGTATCGGCAGGCCTTTGGTCCGGTGCGCTGGGTGGAGTGTGTGGGTGCGATCAAGGCGCGGGGTATCCATACCTTGGCCGAATGCGGCCCGGGCAAGGTGCTGGCCGGCATGGTCAAACGCATCGACGCCGAACTCACGGGGCTGGCGCTTTTTGATCCGGCCAGCATGAACGAAGTCAGCGCCCAACTGGCCTGAACACCTGCAAGAAAGCAAGGCTATAGATGTCTGAAATCAAGTTTGAAGGTCAGGTCGCGCTGGTGACCGGCGCCTCGCGTGGCATTGGCGCAGCCATTGCACAGGAGTTGACGGCCCGTGGCCTGATCGTGATCGGCACCGCCACCACGCCGGACGGCGCACAACGCATCAGTGCAGCGCTGCAAGCCACGCCGGGTGCGGCTGCAGGCTGTCGCGGTGCGTGTCTGGATGTCAACCAGGCCGAAGCCGTGGACGCCTTGATGGACGAGCTGGTGAAGGGCCACGGTGGTCTGCACGTGTTGGTGAACAACGCCGGCATCACCCGCGACATGTTGGCGATGCGCTTGAAAGACGACGATTGGGACGCGGTGCTCAACACCAACCTCAAGGCCGTCTTTCGCATGAGCCGCGCCGCTATCCGGCCCATGATGAAGCAGCGCTATGGCCGCATCATCAGCATCACCAGTGTGGTGGGCGCTTCGGGCAACGCGGGGCAGGCCAACTACGCGGCCGCCAAGGCGGGCGTGGCCGGCATGACCCGCGCGCTGGCACGGGAACTGGGCAGTCGCAACATCACGGTCAACTGCGTGGCACCCGGGTTCATCGAAACCGATATGACGGCGGCCTTGCCGGAAGAACAGCAAAAGGCTTTGCTGTCGCAGATTCCTCTGGGGCACCTGGGCAAACCGGCCGACATCGCGCATGCGGTGGCCTATCTGGCCAGTCCGCAGGCCGCCTATGTGACGGGGCAGGAACTGCACGTCAACGGCGGCATGCACATGAGCTGATACCCTGCGCTTGCACCAGACACTTCACTCACCGCCGAAAAGCCGTCCGGCAGACCGTTTAGAGACCCATCTCTGGCACGGCTAAAATGACGGCCTGTATTTCAACCACCCTTAGAGGGACTTATGAGCGATATCGAAGCACGTGTTAAAAAAATCATTGCCGAACAACTCGGCGTGGAAGAGGGCCAAGTCACCAACGAAAAAGCTTTCGTGGCCGACCTCGGCGCCGATTCTCTGGACACGGTCGAGCTGGTGATGGCCCTTGAGGATGAATTCGGTATCGAGATTCCCGACGAAGACGCCGAGAAAATCACCACCGTGCAAAACGCCATCGATTACGCCACCGCCAATCAAAAGGCCTGACGCGCCCATGTGCAGTGGTCAGGACACCGCCAGGCGCCAACTCACCTGGGGTGACCGGCGCTGCACGCCATGCCTTGAATTCGGGAGTGGTCAATGACCCGTCGTCGTGTTGTCGTGACTGGTCTGGGTTGTATCAGCCCCGTGGGAAACACGGTTGCTGAGGCTTGGAACCAGTTGCTCGCCGGTCAGTCCGGCATAGACCTCATCACCAAGTTTGACGCGTCAAACTTCGCTTGCCAGATCGCTGGCGAGGTCAAAAATTTCAATCTGGAGTCCTATCTGAGCGCCAAGGAAGCGCGCACGATGGACACCTTTATCCATTACGGTATCGCCGCTGCGGTCGAAGCTGTCAAAGACGCGGGTTTGCCTACCGGCGAAGCGCTGGGCGATGAGCAAGCGGTTCGGATCGGCTGTGTCATCGGTTCGGGCATTGGCGGATTGCCGATGATCGAAGCGACGCACACCGAGCTGACCAACCGCGGCCCGCGCCGCATCACGCCGTTCTTTGTACCGGCTTCCATCATCAACATGATCTCGGGTCATGTGTCGATCCGTTTCGGCTTCAAAGGCCCCAATATCGCCATCGTGACCGCCTGCACCACAGGTTTGCATTGCATTGGCGAGGCCGGGCGGATGATCGAATACGGCGATGCCGACGTGATGGTCGCGGGGGGCTCTGAAGCCACCACGTCGCCACTCGGTATCGGTGGCTTTGCCGCCATGCGCGCGCTGTCCACCCGCAACGACGATCCCAAAACGGCCTCCCGTCCCTGGGACAAAGACCGGGATGGCTTTGTCTTGGGCGAGGGCGCGGGTGTGATGGTGCTGGAAGAGTACGAACACGCCAAAGCGCGTGGTGCCAAGATTTACGCCGAGCTGGGCGGGTTTGGCATGAGCGCCGACGCCGGGCACATGACGGCGCCCAATATGGACGGCCCACGCCGCGCCATGTTGAGCGCCATGCGCAACGCCGGTGTGAATGCGGACCAGGTGGATTACGTGAACGCGCACGGCACATCGACACCATTGGGTGATATCAACGAGTCCAACGCCATCTAGGCGGCGCTCGGCGATCACGCTTACAAGACGGTCGTCAATTCCACCAAGTCGATGACGGGGCACTTGCTCGGCGGCGCCGGTGGCATCGAGAGCGTGTTCACGGTGTTGGCCTTGCACCACCAGAAAAGCCCGCCCACGATCAACATCTTCAACCAGGATCCCGAATGTGACCTGGACTACTGCGCCAATACCGCGCGGGACATGAAGATCGACGTCGCGCTCAAAAACAACTTCGGTTTTGGCGGCACCAACGGCTCGCTGGTGTTCAAGCGCGTCTGAACGACGCGTTTCGCGGCTCGGCTGTACGCACGCATGCGCAACGCCCCATCGGTGATGTACCCGGTGGGGCGTTGTGCTTTCTACGCCCGAATGCTGCTGCTCTTGGCTGGCCTGGGTCTGGTGGTCTGGGTGCTGTGGTGGTCGGGCTGGCCCGATGACTTTGGCCGCGCCGGGCGATCTTCTTGGACTGCGGGTGTGGGCTTGTTGTTGTGGCTGAGCTGGTGTGGCTTTGTCTGGCGCAGCTGGTGGTTGGCGCCCAGGGGGCAATTGCACTGGGATGCCACCGCCGGCTCGGTGGAGCGCCCATCCGAAAAAGGGCTTTGGCGATGGCAGAGCGTGGCCTACCAAACCGGCGCGCCCTTGCAGCGCGTGGAGTTGATGCTGGATCTGCAGAGCCGCGTATTGCTGCGCCTGCGCAATGCCGATGGGGTTTGCAGCTGGATATGGGCGCAGCGCCAGTCCAGTCCGGCCAACTGGAATGCATTGCGCAGGGCCTTGATGGCGTCGGCTCGGTGAATCCCGTTCGCCGCCGCCGGGAGGCACAGGCCGTTGCGGTATATTGCTGCGGCCACCCGCCGCTTTGTCTGGCCGTGTGGGCGATGGACCGCGATGCGGTGCCGCGCCTGGACCCCGACGGGCTGTTGCGCGGGATTTGCAGCCATGGCTGGAATCCGGTCGACCTCCCCAAGCACTCCCAACGTCCTGATTCGATTCGCTGCCCTCATGTCCCTGGAAGATCACACCGCCCCGCCACCGCCTGACAGCGATGCCATGCTGGTTCAGCGCACGCTGGCCGGCGAATCGCGCGCGTTCGATCTGCTGGTGATCAAGTACCAGAGGCGGGTGGAGCGCTTGATCGGGCGCATGGTGCGCGACAGCGACCTGGTGCAGGACATCGCCCAGGAGAGCTTTATCCGGGCCTACCGCGCGCTGGCCCAGTTCCGGGGCGACGCGCAGTTCTATACCTGGCTGTACCGGATTGCGGTCAATACCGCCAAAAAACAGCTGATGGAGCTCAAGCGCGACCCGCTGGTGTTCCAGTCGCAGATGAAATCCAACGACGACGATGAAACTTCCTCGTCCGAACGCGAACTAAATGCCAATGTGGCCGATACGGAAACGCCCGAGGCGATCCTGGCCAGCAAAGAAATTGCCGTTGCGGTCAATGCGGCCATGGACGCCTTGCCCGAAGAATTGCGCATGGCTATCACCTTGCGCGAGATGGAGGGTTTGAGCTACGACGAGATCGCCCAGGCGCTGGATTGCCCGATAGGGACGGTCCGCTCCCGGATATTTCGGGCCCGAGAAGCGATCTCGAACCGCATCAAGCCCATGCTGGAACGCCAGACCGGCAAACGGTGGTGACGCGGTCGCCGAACCACCACAAGCCCCTGCCGCTGTACCGAACCCTTTGAAAGCCCAAGATGAACACCGCTACACACTACCCGGACCCGGATGCACAGGACGACGCCTTGGCTGCGTTGAATACATCCGTGGGCGTGGACGCGTTTCAACGGTCTGGCGCCGATCTTGAAGATGCCGCTGCCTGGTCGGCCTTGGTGGATGGCGAGCTGGGCGGGCCTGAACTGGACGCCTTGCTGTTACAGGCCCGTGGCAGCACCGAGATGTTGTCCACCTGGCACAGCTACCAGGTGATCGGCGATGTTTTGCGTGCGGCGGTACCCCCCGTGGCGGCCAAGCCACCGGCCGATTTTCTCGCCGGTGTTCGCGCGCGTCTGCCCGATGAGCGGCCCCAGCCGGTGTCCGTCGTGCCTGCCCCGGTGAGCGCCACAAGGTCGCGCGAAGCGGCGGCCAACGACCCGGTCTTTCGCTGGAAATTGGTGGCGGGTCTGGCCTCTGCCGCAGCGGTGATGGCTGTGAGCTGGCAAGCCTTGTCTTTGGGCTCATCGCCATTGGGCGGGGGCTCGCAGCTCGCGGCGGCACCCCCTTCTGTGGTGGCCAGTTCCGCACCGACCCGCACACCCGTGGCTGCCAACTCGGTGCTCGTGAACACGCAACAAGGCGTGGTGATCCGGGACGCCCATCTGGAAGAGTTGCTGGCCGAACACCGCCAATACGGCGGCACATCGGCTTTGCAAATGCCGGCGGGATTTTTGCGCAATGCCACCTACGACGCGCCAGCGCGTTGATTTTTGCATGAGCCTGTTTTTGACCATGAATGTTTTGCCCTTGCCGCTGGCTTTGCCCCGTCGGCTGGTGAATGCCGTTCGCGTACCCGGCGATGCCCTGGGCTTGGGCTCCAAGCGGGCGCTGTGCCTGGCCTTGTTGTGCGCAACTTTTTTCCTGCCCGAACCCGCAGCGGCCGCCGATGCCAGTGCGGGCAGCGCGCGAACCGTGACCGAATGGCTCACCCGCATACACGAGGCCTCGCGCCAGCGCGCCTACATGGGCACCTTGGTGGTGTCGGCGGGTACCAGCATGTCGGCGTCTCGCATCTGGCACGTGTGCGATGGCGTGCAGCAAATGGAGCGCATCGATACGCTGACCGGCGCGCCGCGCACCACCATCCGCCGCAACAACGAGGTCATCACCTTCATTCCAGAGTCCAAGACGGCCTGGCTGGAAACGCGTGAGTCGCTGGGCCTGTTCCCGGAATTGCTGCGCACGCCCAACAACGCCATTCCCGACTTTTACAGCGCACGCGAGGGTAGAAGCGAGCGGATCGCCGGTTACGTCTCCGATGTGGTGGAGATCCTGCCCAAAGACAGCTGGCGCTTTGGCTACCGCATCTGGTCCGAGAAAAAAACGGGTCTGGTGGTGAAATTGCAGACGCTGGGCGGGCAGGGTCAGGTGCTGGAGCAGGTTGCGTACTCCGAGCTGCAACTGGACGCGCCGGTGCGCATGGACAAGCTCAACAAGCTGATGAACAACACGCAGGGCTATTCGGTGCACAAGCCGGTGTTGAAAAAAACCACGGCCGCAGCCGAGGGCTGGCGACTCAAAGAAGCCGTGCCGGGATTTTTCCCCATGAGCTGCCAGATCCGGGACGGCGGCAACACGGCAGATGCACCGCCCATGCAGTGGGTGTTTTCCGATGGACTGGCTTCGGTGTCCTTGTTCGTGGAGCCGTTTGATGCCCAGCGCCACACCGAAGAGGGTTCCGCCGTGATCGGGGCGACACACTCGGCGACCCGCCGCGTGGCCGACTTCTGGCTCACGGCGCTGGGTGAAGTACCCCTGACCACCTTGCAGCGTTTTCTTCAGATGATGGAGCGCACCCGGTAATCTTGTGCCGCTGGGCGATGCCCCACCATCCCCGTCCACATTCCGTCTACACATCGATGCGATTCAACGCCAAAGGATGCCCATGTTGAAAACCCAGTTTGCTCGTCGCCCTTTGATGGCTGCGCTGTTCGCGGCGGCTTTGTCCACCCTGAGCGGGGCCGCGCTTTTGACCAGCCCATTGGCGCAGGCCCAGGCGCAGCCCTCCGTGGGCGCTCCGGTGGTCAAAGGCTTGCCCGACTTCACCGATTTGGTCGAACTCGTCGGCCCCTCGGTGGTCAATATCCGCACCCTGGCGCGGGCCCCTGCCGGCGCCGGTGCGGGGGGCTCCGGTCTGGACGAGCAGATGCTGGAGGTCTTCCGCCGTTTTGGCATTCCGATACCACAC
>NZ_JBFJMY010000208.1:0-7119 GCF_041633695.1 Hydrogenophaga sp. | reverse complement strand
GTTTTCCTGGGCACCTTCATCGACGATCCGGACGATGAACAACACCTGTCCACCGTGCGCGGCATCTGCCCCGACCTGCACGTGGAGCGCATCAACCCGCGCATGGCCAAGGTCGCCAGTCTGACGGGCTTGCTGACCGGGGAGGCCTTGACCCTGGCCTTCTACCGCAGCGCAGGCATGCGCGCCTGGGTGGACCGTGTGGTGGCGGAGCACGCCATGGATGCCAGCGTGGTGTTCTCGTCGGCCATGGCGCAGTACGCTCAGCCACTGCTCCCGCGTGTGCCCATGGTGGTGGATTTTGTGGACGTGGATTCGGCCAAGTGGAGCCAATACGCACCCGAGCACCGCTGGCCCATGTCCTGGTTGTACCGGCGCGAAGGCCAGCGTTTGCTGGCTTTTGAACGCCAGGTCGCATTGCAGGCACGGCAGTCCTTTTTTGTCACGCCGAACGAAGTGGCCTTGTTCCTGGCGAGCGCGCCCGAGAGTGCCGACCGGGTTCGTTCGGTCAGCAACGGCGTGAACGCGGATTTTTTTGCGCCCGATGCTGCGCTGGACAACCCGTTCGCGAGCGGTGAGCTGCCGGTGGTGTTCACCGGTGCCATGGACTACTGGCCGAATGTCGACGGCGTGAGCTGGTTCGTGGCCGACATCTTGCCGCGCTTGCGCCAGCGTTGGCCACAGGCCCGCTTCTACATCGTGGGGCGCCATCCAACGGCCCAGGTTTTGGCCTTGGCCAGCGAGCACGTGGTGGTGACCGGCACGGTGCCCGATGTGCGGCCCTACATCCAGCATGCCGCCGCCGTGGTGGCGCCCTTGCGGGTGGCGCGGGGTATACAGAACAAGATACTGGAAGCGATGGCAATGGCGCAACCGGTGGTCACCGTGCCCTCGTGCGCCGAAGCCATTGGGGCTTCGTCTGAGCAGGGCTTGATCGCGGCGGCGTCCGAGGCCGCCTTCGAACAGGCGGTTCAAGACCTGCTCGCTGCGTCGGTGCAGCGGCAAACCTTGGGCGCTGCCGCGCGCCAATACGTCTTGCAGGCCTACAGCTGGCAGGCACATTTGAGCGGGATCGATCCGTACCTCGTGCCCGTCTCGTCTGAGGCGGCTCTGGAGCCGGCGCCATGAGCACCGGTTTGCCCATGTCCACGCGCTGGCGCAACACCTCGCTGATGCTGGTCTTGCTGATGGCCTTCATTCTGCTGTTGTACGGGCGGACCGCCTGGGGCATGGCGATGATCTGGGCCCGCTCCGATACCTACGCCCATGGTTTTGTCGTACCTTTGATCTCGCTGTGGCTGGCCTGGCGCCAGCGCGCGGTTGTCCTGGCCTTGGTGCCTGCCCCCGGGGCTTGGGCCTGGCTGGGTATGTTGTGCGCGGCGGGGCTGTGGCTGGCAGGCGACCTGGTGGCGGTGAACGCGGTCACCCAGCTGGCATTGGTGGCCATGCTGGTGCTGGCTGTGCCCGCGGTCGCGGGTTGGGCCGTGGCCCGTGCCCTGACGTTCCCCCTGGGTTTTCTGTTTTTCTCGGTGCCACTGGGCGATTTCATGTTGCCCCAGCTCATGGAATGGACCGCCGATTTCACCGTGCTCGCGCTGCGCCTGAGCGGCATCCCGGTGTTCCGCGAAGGCCTGCAGTTCGTCATTCCGTCGGGCAACTGGTCGGTGGTGGAGGCCTGCAGCGGCATCCGCTACATGATTGCTTCGCTCACCGTGGGCTGCCTGTTCGCCTACCTGAGCTACAGCAGTTTGCGCAAGCGCTGGATCTTCATGGGCGTGGCCTTGCTGGTGCCGGTGGTGGCCAACTGGCTGCGCGCCTATCTCATCGTGATGGTGGGGCATTTGTCTGGGAACGCGCTGGCCACCGGGGTGGACCACCTGATTTATGGCTGGTTGTTCTTTGGTCTGATCATTTCGGTCATGTTGTTCATTGGCGCGCGCTGGACCGATGCCTCGATGCTGATCGCACCGGCACCGGTGGGCACAGCCGGTGCTTTGCCGACCTCAGGTCCGTCGCGTGGCCGCACCAGTGTATGGGCCTTGACCGCCGCAGCCTTTGTGGTCGCATGGGCGCCCCACGGCGTGGAATGGGTGCTGCGCCAGGGCAGCAATCCGCATGCGGTGCAGCTGGCCGCGGTGCCCCCACAGGCGGGCTGGTCGAGCCACGACATGCCCTTGAGCGACTGGCGGCCCGCTTTTGAACACACCTCGGCCGATACCGATGCTGTGTATGCCGATGCACAACAACATCTGGTGGGCCTGCATCTCGCGTACTACCGCCAACAAGATTACGAACGCAAGCTGGTCAGCTCCGAGAACATGCTGGTCAAGCACAACGACCCCCGTTGGGCGCGCGTCTCCACTGGCAGCGCCCACACGCAACTGGCGGGAGAGCCCCTGGCGGTGGACACGGCGGTGTTGCGCGAGAGCGGACAAGGCCTGGCCCACACCGGCAAACGTCTGCTGGCCTGGCGCTTTTATTGGGTGCATGGACGCTTCACGTCCAGCGACTCCTGGGCTAAAGTGCTGGGAGCGCTGGCCCGCATCCAGGGGCGGGGCGACGATGCCGCCATCGTGGTGGTGTACACGCCGCTGGACCCGCAGGTTCTGGCCGATCAGGCCCAGGAAGCCGCCACGCAAACCTTGCAAGCCTTTTTGGCCGGGCATGGCGAGGTCTTGCGCCTGGCCTTGCAACAAACCCGCGGACAGGACTGACTATGTGCGGCATTTCCGGCTTGTTTGACACCCGGGGTCTGGGCGCTTTCGATCAGCGTCTGGCCGAGCACATCAACAACATACAGGCCCACCGCGGACCGGACGAAGCCGGTCTGCACCTGGAGCCCGGCCTGGCGCTGGGGCACCACCGCCTGTCCATCATCGACTTGTCCACCGGCCAGCAGCCGCTGTTCAACGAAGACGGCAGCGTGTGTGTGGTCTTCAACGGCGAGATTTACAACTTCCAGGAACTGGTGCCCGAACTGCAGCAGCTGGGCCACCACTTCAAGACGCGCAGCGACACCGAAGTCATCGTGCACGCCTGGGAGGCCTGGGGCGAGGCCTGCGTGCAGCGTTTCCGGGGCATGTTCGCCTTCGCCCTGTGGGACCGCAACCAGGGCACGCTGTTCCTGGCGCGCGACCGCCTGGGCGTCAAGCCGCTGCACTACGCGCTCTTGCCCGACGGTACTTTTGTCTTCGGCTCCGAGCTCAAGGTGATCACCGCCTGCCCCGGCTTCGACCGCCAGATCGATCCCTTGGCGGTGGAGGCCTATTTTTCGCTCGGTTACGTGCCCGATCCGCGCTGCATCTACCAAAACGCCCACAAGCTGCCGTCGGCCCACACGCTGACGATCCGGCGCGGCATGACCGCCTTGCCCGAAACCAAAGCCTATTGGGACGTGCGCTTCAGCAACGACAACCCCATCACGCAGCCCGATGCCGAGGCCGAGCTGCGGCAGCGGGTGAGCGATTCGGTGCGGCTGCGCATGATCGCCGACGTGCCGCTGGGGGCATTTTTGTCGGGCGGGGTGGACTCCAGCGCCGTGGTGGCGTCCATGGCCGGGCAGACCAGCACACCGGTGCGCACTTGCGCCATCGGTTTCGACAACCCGGATTTCAACGAGTCCGCTTTTGCGCAACAGGTGGCGCAGCGCTACGGCACCGACCACCGGCTCGAAGTGGTTCAGAGCGACGATTTCGATCTGATCGACACCCTGGCCTGGCTGTACGACGAGCCTTTTGCCGACAGCTCGGCGCTGCCCACTTACCGCGTCTGCCAGATGGCGCGCAAGCACGTGACGGTGGCCTTGTCGGGCGACGGTGGCGATGAAAGCTTAGGGGGCTATCGGCGTTACCGCATGCACCTGGGCGAAGAGCAGGTGCGCGGGCGGCTGCCCCTGGGGCTGCGCCAACCGGTGTTTGGTGCTTTGGGCAGTGTGTATCCCAAGGCCGACTGGGCGCCGCGCATGTTCCGCGCCAAAACCACGTTTCAAGCCATGTCCATGGACACGGTGCAGGCCTACCACCACAGCATGTCGCATCTGCGCGCCGACCAGCGCGAGCAGCTCTTTTCCCCCGAATTCCTGCGCAGCCTGGGCGGCTACAACGCGGTGGAGGTGTTTCGCGAACACGCCGAGCAGGCGCAAACCGACGACCCGCTGGCGCTGATCCAGTACCTGGACTACAAAACCTGGCTGGTGGGCGACATCAACACCAAGGTGGACCGCGCCAGCATGGCCCATTCGCTGGAGGTGCGTGAGCCTTTGATGGACCACGAGCTCGTGGAATGGCTGGCCACCCTGCCCAGCGATTTCAAGATACGCGGTGGCGAGGGCAAATACATCTTCAAGAAGGCGTTCGAGCCCTTGCTGCCACACGAAGTCCTGTACCGGCCCAAGATGGGCTTTTCGGTGCCACTGGCGGCCTGGCTGCGTGGACCGCTGGCCCAGCGCATGCGCGAGTCGGTGCTGAGCGAGCGCATGCTGGCTTCGGGATTTTTTCGGCAGGCGAGCTTGCAGCGCCTGGTGGACCAGCATTTGGCGGGCTCGTTTGACCACGCCACCGCGCTTTGGATGCTCATCATGTTCGATGCGTTCCTGCGGCTGGGTGAGAGGGCGCCGGCATGAGCCCACAGATGCGCCGCCTGCGCATCGTTCACGTGGTCTACAGTTTTGCTATCGGTGGGCTGGAGAACGTGATCGTGCAATTGATCAACCGGCTGCCCACCGATCGCTTCGAACACGTGGTGTTGTCGCTCACCACCATCAGCGCGTTCAAGGAGCGTATCCAGGTGCCCGGTGTGCAGTTCATCGAACTGAAAAAGGCGCCGGGCCATGCCATTCCCCTGTACCCGCGCATCTACCGCCTGCTGCGCCAGCTGCGGCCCGATGTGGTGCACAGCTGCAATCTGGCGGCACTGGAGATCGCGCCCCTGTCCTGGCTGGCCCGGGTGCCGCTGCGGGTGCATGCCGAACACGGTTGGGACGCACACGACCCACAAGGCGCGAACCCGCGCTACCGTCGTCTGCGCCGGTTTTACAAGCCGTTTGTGAGCCACTTCGTGGCGGTCTCGCAAGACATCGACCGCTACCTGGGCGAGGCGGTGAAGCTGGCACCCGAGCGGCACAGCTGGATCGCCAACGGCGTGGACACCCGCGTGTTCGCCCCGGCAGAAGGGCCGCCCGCCTTGGTGCCGGGCTGTCCGTTTGATCCGCAGCAACACTGGATGGTGGGCACGGTCGGGCGGCTGCAGACGGTGAAGAACCAGCCCTTGCTGGCGCGTGCATTTGTGCAATTGCTGCAGGACCACCCCGAACTGGCTGCGCGTGCGCGCCTGGTGCTGGTGGGCGAGGGCCCGCTGCGTGGCGAGGTCGAAGCCGTGCTGCAGCAAGCGGGTCTGGCGCACCTGGCCTGGCTGGCCGGCGCGCGCGACGATGTGGCGGCCATCATGGCTTTGCTGCGCTGCTTTGTGCTGCCGTCCCAGGCCGAAGGCACTTCTTGCACCTTGCAAGAGGCCATGGCTTGCGGTTTGCCGGTGGTGGCCACCGCCGTGGGCGGGACGCCGGAACTGGTGCACCACGGCCGCTCGGGCTTGCTGGTGCCACCCGACGAGGCGCAAGAAATGGCCCAAGCCATCTGGCGCTGCTACGCCGAGCCGGGGCTGGGTGAAGCGCTGGGCCACTCGGCACGCGAACAGGCTTTGGCCCACTTTAATATCGACGTCATGGTTCAACGGTATCAATCGATCTTCCTGCAACAGCCGCATGGTCAAGGTGAACAGGTTTGAACATGCGCCACACCGGATCTGCCAGTACCCTGCCCATGGAGTTGCCTGTTGGCCCTTTGCACGGGCCGCCAGCGCCCCCAGGCAACCCCCAGCAGATGCCGCCCAAACCCCGAGCCACCCCCAAGCGCAACCTGATACGGGGCGCCTTCTGGACCGTGGGCACCCGTTGGGCGATCAAGGGCATCGGTTTTCTGAACACGGTGATCATGGCCCGCCTGCTGATGCCGGCCGACTACGGCATGGTGGCCATGGCCATGCTGGTGGTGGGCTTGATCCAGGCCATGATGGATTTCGACGCTTCCACCGCCTTGTTGCGCAAAGGCGAGGTCAGCAAGGACGAAATCGATTCGGCCTGGACTTTGAAAATGCTGGAGAGCCTGGCGGTCGGACTGATCCTGCTGTGCATTTCTCCGCTGGCCGCCGGGTACTTCGAGGAACCCCGGGTGCAGACCATTTTGTGGACCCTGGCCGTGTGCGTGGCGCTCACCGGTATGTCCAACGTCGGCATGACGCTGGCGCAGAGGGACTTTCGCTTCCACATCGAATTCCGTTTGCAGGTGGTGTCCAAGACGCTAAGCGTGCTGGCCACCATCGTGTCGGGCTATCTGCTGCGCGACTACCGGGCGCTGGTCATCGGCATCAGCACCGGCTACATCAGCAATCTGGTCATGAGCTATGTGCTGCATCCTTACCGGCCGCACTGGAACACCAGCAAGATCGGCGAAATCTGGGCCGTCACCAAATGGTTGATGCTGGCGGGCATCGGCTCGTACCTGCTGCGCAAGAGCGACGAACTCATTGCGGCCCGCCTGGGCACGGCCGGGGATTTCGGCTTGTACAACGTGGGCTCCGACCTGGGGCGCCTGCCCATCGGCGAGCTCGGGCCGGCGATGTTGCGGGCTTTTCTGCCGGTGCTCTCCAGCATCCAGGACGATGTGCAACGCACCAATGCGGCGGTGCTGAAAACACTGGCCGCCGTCAACAGCATCACCTTGCCCATGGGCTTTGGCGTGGCCGCGATTGCGGTGCCGCTGACCGAGCTGATTCTGGGGCCGCAATGGACGGAGTCGGCCCGGTTTGTGGCGCTGTTCGCGCTGGTGGCTTGCACGCAATGCGCCATGAGCCCGCTCAATACCTTGTTGATCCTGCGTGGCCATACCCGCAGCCAGAGCGTGGTGCTCTGGGTGGAGTTCGTTGCGTTTATGGGGGCGGCGGCGTTGTTGGTGCCGCACCTGAGCTTCAAGGGTCTGGTCTGGGCGCGTTTGTTCGCCGCCCTGGTCAATGCCCTGGTGACGGCCTGGAGCGCGCGCAAGCACTGCGGTGTGCCCTTGCTGGCCACTG
>NZ_JBFJMY010000207.1:0-7146 GCF_041633695.1 Hydrogenophaga sp. | reverse complement strand
GGCTGCAACCCCTGGGCGGGCGCAAGGACCGCTGACTCTGGATGGCGTGGAGCACGCGTACCAGCTGCTGGCGGGCCGCGCCATGGGCGCGCCCTCGGCGCGCGGCGGCGGCTTTGACGATCCGACGGGCGACGCCCTTGTGCTGATCCTGCGCGAATGCATGCACCACCTGGGCATGCACAGCCTGCGCACCGAGCCCTGAGCGCCCGCGCCGCACCGGGCGCGCTGTCACGGATTTTTAACAAGCTTGACTTATTCTGGGCTTTGCCGGATTCTGCGATGCTGCGAGCCCGGCGCCGTCCCGTGGACCGTCCTGCGGGCACTCTGTCACTTCAACAACGAAAGCGAGCTTTCCATGAGACACCAGATGACCCGTATCGTGCTCGCCGCCCTGATCGCGGTCGCGGGCAGCGCCCACGCGCAAGACAAGACCCTGCGCCTGCTCACCTGGGGGGGTTATGCGCCCAAAGAGGTGGTGGAGCAGTTCACCAAAGAGACCGGCTACAACGTGGAGGTGACCACGTCCAACAACGAAGAGATGATCTCCAAACTGCGCGCCACCGCCGGTGCCGGTTTCGATCTGGCCCAGCCCAGCCAGGACCGCATCGCCGGGCCGCAGACCGAATTCCGCATCTACAAAGCCATGGACCTGAGCAAGGTGCAGGCGGCGCAGTTCATTCCGTCCATGCTGGACGCGACCAAGAAAAACACCACGGTCAAGGGCAAGGTCTATGGTCTGCCGCACATCTGGGGCACCGACGGCCTGGTGGTGAACACCAAGACCTCCAAGGCCATGGACTACACCGACCTGTGTGCGGCGGAGAACGCGGGCAAGGTCAGCATGCGCCTCAAGCGCCCGACGCTGATCGCTTTTGCCTTCGCCAGCGGCAAGGATCCGTTTGCGCTGTACAACAACCCCAAGGCCTATGGCGCTCTCATGGACGACATGGGCAAGAAACTGATCGAGTGCAAGAAGAACGTCAAGTTCTACTGGGACGGCAAGGACCAGTTGCTGGCCGGCATCCGTTCGGGTGAACTGACCACGGCCATGATGTGGGACACCGGGGGCTGGCAGTTGAACAAGGACAACGCCGACGTGAAGTTCGTGGCGCCAAAATCGGGCGCCCTGGGCTGGGTCGACACCTTTGCCATTCCCGCCAAAGGCAAGAACGACGCCGCCGCCTACGCCTGGATCAACTTCAATATGCGGCCCGAGATCGCGGCCAAGGTGGCCAGCTCGGCCGGCAACTTCACCGCCAGCAAAGGCGCCGACAAGTTGATGGACGCCACGCTCAAGCAGCAGTTTGCCGACAGCTTCCCCGATGCCGCGTTGCAAAACATCAAGTGGTACCCCGCCGTGCCCGCCGGCATTGAAGACATCGAAGGCCGGGTGCTCGACCGCGTCAAGGCCGCGCCATAAACCCGGTGGTGGCGATGCAGGCCACTGCCACCAGCGCCACCCCCGGCGGGAGCATGGGTCACGCCGTTAACGCCGGTCAGGCCGACCTGGACATCCAGCATCTGCAAAAGCGCTACGGCGCTTTTGCAGCGGTCGACGACCTGAGCTTCCAGGTGCGCCAAGGCTCGTTCTTTTCCATTCTCGGCCCCTCGGGCTGTGGCAAGACGACCTTGTTGCGCATGGTGGCGGGCTTCATCGTGCCCGACAGCGGCGACATCCGCATCAAGGGCGCGTCCATGCACAACGTGGCGCCCAACCGGCGGCCGGTCAACATGGTGTTCCAGCACCTGGCGCTGTTTCCCATGATGAGCGTGGGCGAGAACATCGCCTACGGGCTGGAGCGGCGTGGCCTCAAACGCGCGGCAGCGCAGGGCAAAGTGGTCGATATGCTGCGCCGCGTGGGCTTGCCCGGCAGCGAAGACAAACGCATCGACCAGCTCTCGGGTGGGCAAAAGCAGCGCGTGGCCATCGCCCGCTCGCTGGTGTTGGAGCCCGCCCTGCTGCTGCTCGACGAACCCCTGGGCGCGCTCGATCTGAAACTGCGCGAGCACATGAAAGTGGAGCTCAAACAATTGCAGGCCGAGGTGGGCACCACCTTCGTCTACATCACGCACGACCAGTCGGAAGCCTTGGTCATGTCCGACCAGGTGGCGGTGATGAACCACGGCCGCTTCGAACAAGTGGGCAGCCCGCAGCAGCTCTACTACCAGCCGCAGACCGCGTTTGTGGCGGGCTTTGTGGGCAACAACAACCGGTTCGAGGGCCGCATCGAATCCCGCAACGGCGAGCAGGTGCTGCTGCGCACGGCCAGCGGCCTGTCGCTGTGGGCGCAGCGCGTGGGCACGGTAGACCTTGGGCAGGCGGCGCTGCTCTTCATTCGCCCCGAAGCGATCGAGATCGGTCGGCTCCCGAACGAACTGCCACCCGGCCAACCGGCCTGGAGCGCGCGCGTGCAAAGCGTGTTGTTCGACGGCGGCAACTCCACCGTGCAGGTGCTGGAGACGGGTAGCCAGACGCCGCTGCACATCGCCTTGCCGCTCACGGGCCGCCTGGCCGATCTGCGGGCGGGCGACACGGTGCACTTTGCCTACCAGCCCGCACAGGCCTGGTGTTTTGAAAAATGACACCCACCCCCGTCGCTTACCCACTGCGTGTGGACGCATCCCCCCGCAAGGGGGCGACACCAGCCGCCCGGCAAAGCCGGGCCGACGGTGTCTCTCGGGTGGTTCCCGGCGTGCGCGGCACCGAGGAGCCTTGGACGTGAGTTCCGTTGCCACCACCCGCCGCTGGATGCTGGGCTTGTTGCTGGCCCCGGCGCTGTTGTGGCTGGCGGGGCTGGTGATCCTGCCGCATGTGGAGCTGTTGCTGCTCTCGCTGCAGGCGCGGGTGGGGCCGGGTGAATACGCTTTCAGCGCCGACCAGTACCGCACCTTTGTGGACGAGCCCCTGTACTGGAACACCTATGTGCGCACGGCCACCTTGTCGGTGCTGGCCACGGCGCTCACGCTGTTGCTGGCCTTTCCCACGGCCTGGATGATTGCCAAGGTGGCGCGGGGCCGCGCCAAGACCGCGTTGCTGATCCTGTGCCTGTTGCCGTTCTGGGTCAGTGAGATGGTGCGCACTTTGGGCTGGTTGATACTGCTGCGCGAAACCGGTGTGGTGTCCAGCCTGTTGCAAGCCGTGGGCTTGGCCGACCAACCGGTGGAGCTGCTGTACCACGACGCCACCATTCTGGTGGGCCTGGTCTACGCCTCGCTGCTGTTCATGGTGATCCCGCTGGTCAACAGCCTGGAGAGCCTGGACGACAGCCTGATCGAAGCCGCCTACGACCTCGGCGGGTCGACCGCCAACATCGTGCGCCGCATCGTCATCCCGCACGCCGCGCCCGGCATCGCGGCCGGCTGCATCGTGGTCTTCATGCTCTGCCTGGGCAATTACCTCACACCCACTTTGCTCGGTGGCAAAAATTCGCAGTGGTTCACCGAGCAGATCTACACCCAGTTCATCACCCGCTTCAACTGGAACCAGGGCGCGGCCTTTGGCTTTCTGTTGTTGTTCCTCTCCAGCGCGCTGGTGTGGGCCGGGCTGCGCCTGACCGGGCAGCGCTTTGGCTCGGCCATGAAATCGTGATCCCAAGCCTGCCGCGCCCCGCCATCCAGCGCTTCGGCCTTGCGGCCTTTGTGCTGGGCTTCTTCGTTTTCCTGTTTGTGCCGCTGCTGGTGGTGGCGGTGTTCGCCTTCAACAACGCCGAACACCCCACGCCGCCCTGGATGGGTTTCACGCTCGACTGGTTTCTGGCGCAGAGCGATGCCCGCACCGGCCTGCTGTTCGATGCCGAGCTGTTGCAAAGCATGGCCGTGAGCACCTGGGTGGCGCTGTGGGTCACGGTGCTCTCGGTTGGCGTGGGCACCTGCAACGCCTTCTTGCTGGAGCGTTTCGAATTTCCCGGCAAGGGCCTGATCGCGGTGCTGAGCATGTTGCCGCTGGTGATCCCGGGTGTGATCCTGGGCATCTCCATCCTGGCCTTTGCCAGCCGCATCGCCAACTTCGCCGACGACACCTGGGGCCTGGAACTGGAGTTTCTGCGCCCCGGTTTGCCGCTGGTGGTGCTGGGCCAGTTCAGCTACATCGTCACCATCGCCACCCTCACGGTGTCGGCCAGCTTGCGCCGTTTCGACCGCACGCTGGAAGAGGCGGCGCTGAACCTGGGCGCGAGCCGCGCGGCGGTGTTGTGGACCGTGACCCTGCCGTATCTGCGCCCGAGCATGATCGGCGCGGCGGCGATGGCGTTTTTGATGAGCTTCGAAAACTTCAACACCACCTTGATGCTGGTGGGCTCCGACTCGCCACTCACCATCCTCATGTACAGCCGCATGCGCGAGGGCGCCACACCGGTGCTGAATGCGGTGAGCCTGTTTCTGATGGTGGCGTCTGCGGTGCTGGCCTTGCTCTTGCTGCGGGGCAGTGGCCAGTCGAGGCAAGCCGCCGGGCCTTGAACAGCTCCCGGCCGTGGCCTAGTGGCCGCGGTGGCGCCGCAAGGTCTGGGAAGGCAGTTCGCCAAACATGTCCTGGTAGTCCTTGGCGAAATGCCCGAAGTGCCAGAACCCGTGTTGGGTGGCGGCGTCGGTCACCGAGGCGGCGCTTTTGAGCGACTTGCGCGCAGCACCCAGGCGGGCCACGCGCAAATAGCTCAGCGGGCTGATGCCCAGCACCCTGTGAAAACCGCTTTGCAGCGTGCGCCGACTCACGCCCAGATGGCCACACAGCTCGGCGATGGTGGGCGGTTGTGCGAGGTCGTCACCGACCAGGCGCTGGGCCTCTCGCACCATGTGCCAGTGGCCCAGCGGCTGCTCGCCCGCATCTGCGGCTTGCGCATGCAAGGCGGTCACCTTTTCCAGCAAAGCGTCGACCATGCCGGCGCGCAGCGTGGGCAAGGCCAGCAAGCTGGGCGTGAAATGCAGCGCTTCAAACAACAGCACCAGAAACTGCCGCAGTTCGACCAAGGCCACCGGGTCGGCGCGGTGGATGCCGGCGCCGCCCGGGAACGCCGGGCCGTCTTCACCCCGCGGGTGCACCGAATGCGCCAGCTCGGGTGCCAGTTCGACGCCCAGCATCACGTGTTCGCTGGCGGTGCGGAATTCAAAGCCCGAGCTGCCCGAGAACACGTGCAGCGTGTCCAGCCCACAAGGCTTGCCACAGAACAGGCCCGGCCCACTGCTGGCCAGGGGCACACCCAGGGCCAGCGTGCCGCTGGCCAGAGAGCCGGTCTGGTAGACCGAGGTCTTCAGGCCTTCGCGAAAGACGCGCACGCCGTCCAGATCGAGCTGGCGTATGTCGCCCTGAAAGCCGCCCGCGCACAACTGCATATACGACTGGTTCCAGCCGTTGAGCGCAGCGGCCTGCTCGTCCACATCCGCGTAGGCGGCGTCCAGCAGGGCCGGTAGGGCCGGGCCGGTGCTTGCCGATTTGGGATGGTGGGACATAAGCCCACGATTCTGCAAAAAACATGCCCGGCTGCACCAGAGGGTTTGCCCCGGGCCGATGAGCGGTCAAGCGGCTTTCCGAAACCGGATAGCCGGGCGTGCCCTGCCTCTACAGAATCGGTCGCAGTTCACCGGGTCTTGAGCGTCCTTTCCATTTTGCACAAGGAGTTTTCCATGTCGGAGCATTCAGGCGTCACGTACACCAAGGTCGATCGCAGCTATTTTGAAAAGCGCGGCTTGCGGCGCTACGCCGGAGTGTGGTCGCTCTGGGCACTGGGTGTGGGGGCGGTGATTTCGGGGCACTTCTCGGGCTGGAACCTGGGCCTGGCCAACGGCTGGGGCAGCATGCTGTTTGCCACCATCGTCATTGCCATCATGTACCTGGGGCTGACCTTTTCGCTGGCCGAAATGTCACCCGCTCTGCCGCACACGGGCGGTGCGTATTCGTTTGCGCGCACCGCCATGGGGCCGTGGGGCGGCTTTCTCACCGGCTTGTCCGAAAACGTGGAATACGTGCTCACCCCGGCGGTGATTGTGTATTTCATCAGCAGCTACATGGGCGGCATCTTTGAAACCCCGGACGCTTATCTGCCGCTGTGGTGGATCGGTTTTTACGTGTTCTTCGTCGGGCTGAACATCGTGGGCGTGGAACTGTCGTTCAAGGTCACGCTGGTGATTACCTTGCTGGCCTTGTCGTGTCTGGTCGTGTTCTGGGTCAGCTCGGTGGGCCACCTGGACTTCAACCGCTGGGCCATGAACGTGGGCGAGGGCGGTGCCGTGCTGCCCGAGGGCAATGGCCCGCTGCTGCCGCTGGGCGTCACCGGCATCCTGGCGTCCATGCCGTTTGCGGTGTGGCTGTTCCTGGCCATCGAGCAGTTGCCGCTGGCGGCCGAAGAATCGGTCGATCCCCAGCGCGACATGCCGCGCGGCATTCTGGCGGGCATCTTCACGCTGATTTTTTCGGCCTTCATGGTGTTGTGGATCAACCCTTCCATCGTGGGCATTGGTTCACACGCCTTGGGCACCTCGGGCGAACCTTTGCTGGATGGTTTCAAGGCCATTTACGGCGACGGCATTGCCAAGGTGCTGGCGCTGGTGGCGGTGCTGGGGCTGGTGGCCAGTTTTCACACCATCATCTTCGCCAAAGGGCGGCAAATTTATTCGCTCAGCCGGGCCGGGTATTTCCCATCGGTGCTGTCGGTCACCCACGGCAGCCGCAAGACGCCGCATCTGGCCATGATGCTGGGCTCGGTGGTGGCGCTGGCGGTGATGTTTGTGTTGTGGTTCTCGCTTGGTGCCGACAAGGGCGCGGCGGTGATCGGTGGCACCTTGCTCAACATGGCGGTGTTTGGCGCCATGTTCTCTTACATCATGCAGGCGCTGTCCTTCATCCGGCTGCGCAGCAAGATGCCGAACATGGAGCGCCCTTACCGCAGCCCGCTCGGTGTGCCGGGTGCCGCGCTCACGGTGCTGATCGCCGTGGTGACGCTGTACTTCCAGCTCAGCGACCCGACCTACCGCACCGGCGTGGTGTGGGTGGCGATCTGGTTTGCGATCGGCATTGCCTACTTCGCGCTGATCGGTCGCAACCGGCTCATCTTGTCGCCGGAGGAAGAGTTTGCGATGCAAATGACCGAGCAAGGTGGCAGGAAAGCTTGAGGGGTGTAACGTCACCAGGTCTTAGGCAACTCCATCTCCGGCAGT
>NZ_JBFJMY010000206.1:0-7147 GCF_041633695.1 Hydrogenophaga sp. | reverse complement strand
GCCGCCGTACCGCGATGGTTTGGGACGCGTGTGTAGAAGTGGGGGACATGGCAACAGAACTCATACAAACTCCAGAATGATTTGGTCCACGCTCAGAGACGCGCCCTTGACCGCAGCGACCGATTTGACCACACCGTCGTGTGCGGCAAACAGCACGTTTTCCATCTTCATGGCTTCGATCACAGCCACCCGCTCGCCCGCCTGCACCGCCTGCCCTGCCTGCACCGCCACATCCACCAGCAGACCCGGCATCGGCGACAACACATATTTGCTCATGTCGGGTGGTGCCTTGAACGGCATCAGGCGGTGCAATTCGGCCATGCGCGGCGACACCACCATGGCCTCGATGCGCGTCCCGTCGTGCTGCACCACCAAGGCCAGCGGGTTGCGCGGCGTACCGCGCTCGATTTGTGCCGTGAACGCATGCCCGTTGCACACGCCGGTGATGCAAACGTCGTTCAGACGCGAAGGGCTGCTGATGGCGTAGCGCTTCTCACCCACGGTGACGCTGGCGGTACCGATCTGGCCCACCACTTCGTCCACATGCACCTGGCGGTAGCCATGCTCGCCGGCCGCGTCGAGCGTGATCACGCCAAAATCGTGACCGACCTTGACGCCGTAGCCCGGCAACTGACCGGAAATGCCCGCGGCCCGCTCGCGCGACTTGCGCCGCACAAAAGCCGCCAGCGCGACCAGAAAATCCGGATCGTCGTGTGGCACGTCTTCGGCCTTGAAACCGTCGGCATAATGCGCGGCAATGAAGCCGGTGTTGAAGTCGCCGCTCACAAACTGTGGATGTGCCAGCAAGGCGGCCTGGAACGGAATATTGCTGCTGACGCCGCGGATCACAAAACCGTTGAGCGCCTCGCGCATCTTGGCGATCGCCTCCAAGCGGTCTTTGCCGTGCACGATGAGCTTGGCGATCATCGAGTCGTAAAACATCGGAATTTCGCCACCATCGACCACGCCGGTATCCACCCGCACACCGTACAGCGCATCGGTGTTGCCCTGGAACATGGTTTGTTCCGGCGGCGCGAAACGCACCAGGCGGCCGGTCGAAGGCAAAAAGTTGCGGAACGGATCTTCGGCATTGATGCGGCACTCGATCGCCCAGCCTTCGCGCTTCACCTGGTCTTGGGTCAGCGGCAGCTTCTCGCCAGCGGCGACGCGGATCATCAGCTCCACCAGGTCGAGCCCGGTGATGGCCTCGGTAACCGGGTGCTCCACCTGCAGGCGGGTATTCATTTCCAGAAAGTAGAAGTCCTGGTCCTTGCCGACGACAAACTCCACCGTGCCCGCACTCTGGTATTGCACCGCCTTGGCCAGCGCAACGGCCTGCTCGCCCATGGCTTTGCGGGTCGCCTCGGAAATGAATGCCGACGGTGCCTCTTCGATCACCTTCTGGTGGCGGCGCTGAATGGAACACTCGCGCTCGTTGAGGTACACCACGTTGCCATGCGAATCGCCCACCACCTGGATTTCAATGTGGCGCGGCTGCTCGACAAACTTTTCGATAAAGATGCGGTCGTCGCCAAAGCTGTTGCGCGCTTCGTTCTGGCAAGCCGTGAAACCCTCCAAGGCTTCCTTGTCGTTGAACGCCACCCGCAAACCCTTGCCGCCGCCGCCGGCCGAGGCCTTGATCATCACGGGGTAGCCAATGTCTTTGGCGATCTCCACGGCGCGCTCGGCCGACTCGATGGCCTCGTTCCAGCCGGGAATGGTATTTACCTTGGCGGCGTTGGCCAGCTTCTTCGATGCGATCTTGTCGCCCATCGCGGCAATCGAATGCGCCTTGGGGCCAATGAAGGCAATGCCCTCTTCTTCACAGCGCTTGGCAAAGGCCTCGTTCTCGCTCAAAAAGCCGTAGCCCGGGTGGATCGCCTGTGCGCCGGTTTTCTTCGCGACCGCGATGATCTTGTCGGCCACGAGATAGGACTCGCGCGACGGCGCGGGGCCGAGCAACACGGACTCGTCGGCCAGTTGCACATGGCGCGCCTCTTTGTCGGCTTCGGAATACACCGCCACGGTGGCGATGCCCATTTTTTTGGCCGTCGCGATCACGCGGCAGGCGATTTCGCCACGGTTGGCGATCAGGATTTTCGTGAACATGTGGGTTTCCTGTCAGTATTGGATTCTGGTCTGGTCGCTAGCGGATCTGCCCGTAAAGCGCCTTGCGTTGGGCGGTGAAATGCCACCAGGGTTGTGCGGCGCCACCGTTCATAAAGTCGTGCGCGGCCATGAAGGTGTCCAGCACACAAGGGTCGTGGCGATGGCCCATGGGTCCACTCAGGGCAAGGTACTTGGCCAGCGGATCCATTAAGCGCACGTCGTCCGGTGTGTGCACGTCCACGCTACGCAAATCGGCGCTCAAGGACTTTCCAAGATTGGGAATGTCGGTGAGCACATGGGCTTGTGCTGCGGTGGCGGCTTTGGGCATATCGGCGCCTGGATCAGAGCGGAATGTTCCCATGCTTGCGCCACGGGTTCTCAACCTTCTTGTCCTTCAGCATCACCAGGGAACGGCAAATGCGCTTGCGGGTCTCGTGCGGCAAGATCACGTCGTCCACATAACCGCGCGAACTCGCCACAAAAGGGTTGGCGAAGCGGGCCTTGTATTCCGCCTCCTTGGCCGCGATCTTCTCGGGGTTGCCCTTGTCTTCGCGGAAGATGATTTCTACCGCGCCCTTGGCACCCATCACCGCGATTTCGGCGTTGGGCCAGGCGAAGTTCACGTCACCGCGCAAATGCTTGGAAGCCATCACGTCGTAAGCGCCGCCATAGGCCTTGCGCGTGATCACGGTGATTTTGGGCACGGTGCACTCGGCGTAGGCGTAGAGCAGCTTGGCGCCGTGCTTGATGATGCCGCCGAACTCTTGGCTAGTCCCGGGCATGAAACCGGGCACGTCCACAAAGGTGATCACCGGGATGTTGAAAGCGTCGCAGAAGCGCACGAATCGCGCCGCCTTGATGGAGCTCTTGATGTCCAGGCAACCGGCCAGCACCAGCGGCTGATTGGCCACGATGCCCACGGTCTGACCGTCCATGCGCGCGAAACCGATCAGGATGTTTTTGGCGTATTCGGGTTGCAGTTCAAAGAAGTCGCCATCGTCCACCGTTTTGACGATGAGCTCCTTCATGTCGTACGGCTTGTTCGGGTTCTCGGGCACCAGCGTGTCCAGGCTCAACTCCATACGGTCGATCGGGTCGCCACTGGGGCGCACCGGTGCCTTTTCGCGGTTCGACAGCGGCAGGTAGTTGTAGAGCCGGCGCAGCATCAGCAGCGCTTCGACATCGTTTTCAAACGCCAGATCGGCCACGCCGCTCTTGGTGGTGTGGGTGATGGCGCCACCCAGCTCTTCGGCGGTCACCTCTTCGTGCGTCACGGTCTTCACCACCTCTGGGCCGGTGACGAACATGTAGCTGGAGTCTTTCACCATGAAGATGAAATCGGTCATGGCCGGCGAGTACACCGCACCACCGGCGCTGGGCCCCATGATCATGCTGATCTGCGGCACCACACCGCTGGCCATCACGTTGCGCTGGAACACCTCGGCGTAGCCTCCGAGCGAGGCCACGCCTTCTTGAATACGAGCGCCACCCGAATCGTTCAGGCCGATCACCGGTGCGCCCACCTTCATGGCCTGGTCCATCACCTTGCAAATCTTCTCGGCATGGGCCTCAGACAAGGCGCCGCCAAACACCGTGAAATCCTGGCTGTACACAAACACCAGGCGCCCGTTGATCATGCCGTAGCCGGTCACCACGCCGTCGCCCGGAATCTTGTTGTCTTGCATGCCGAAGTCGGTGCAGCGGTGCTCGACGAACATGTCCCACTCTTCGAAAGTGCCTTCGTCGAGCAACACCTCCAGCCGCTCGCGTGCAGTCAGTTTGCCCTTGGCGTGCTGCGCATCGATGCGCTTTTGCCCGCCGCCGAGTCGCGCTGCGGCGCGCTTGTTTTCCAGTTGTTCCAGGATGTCTTGCATGGGTTCTCCAGGTGGATCTCTCAGTGGTCTTCAAAAATCAATCAAACAGGTCCAGCAGCGCACGCGCTGCCGTGGATGCAGGCAACTCGCCGGCCAGCACGTGTTGCGTGGTCTGGGCGAGTGCTGCGCGAACCTTGGGGTGTTCGCGAAAACGTTGTTTCAATCCGGCATCGATGCGGTCCCACATCCAGGCCTTGGTTTGTTGTTGGCGGCGCGATTGCAGCTTGCCGCTGGTACTCTGCAATTCGCGAAACTGCGCGACGGCCATCCAGAACGCGTCAACCCCTTGGGCCTTCAAGGCGCTGAGCTGGATCACCTGCGGGTGCCAGGCCTTGTCGTCGTGCTGCACGTGCTCGGGGTTGCCATGCAAACCGAGCAAGCGCAAAGACGATGTGATTTGCGCGCGGGCGCGGGTCGCGGCGTCGGGGTCGATGTCGGCCTTGTTGATGACCACCAGATCGGCCAGCTCCATCACGCCTTTTTTGATCGCTTGCAGATCGTCGCCGGCGTTGGGCAGCTGCATCAGCACGAACATGTCGGTCATGCCGGCCACCGCCGTCTCGCTCTGGCCCACGCCCACGGTTTCCACGATCACCACGTCGTAGCCCGCCGCTTCACACACCAGCATGGCCTCGCGCGTTTTCTCGGCCACACCACCCAGCGTGCCACTGCTCGGGCTGGGGCGGATATAGGCCTTCTCGTGCACGCTCAGGTGCTCCATGCGCGTTTTGTCGCCCAGGATGGAGCCACCCGAGACGGTGCTGGATGGATCGATGGTCAATACCGCCACGCGGTGGCCTTGGCCAATCAGATACAGGCCCAGTGCTTCGATGAAGGTGCTCTTGCCCACACCGGGCACACCGCTGATACCCAGGCGAAAGCTTTTTCCCGTGTGCGGCAACAAGGCGGTGAGCAGCTGATCTGCTTGAGTGCGGTGGTCGGCGCGTGTGGACTCCAGCAGGGTGATGGCTTTCGCCATGGCCCGGCGTTGGACCATGGGTGCCCCCCAAACAATGTTCTCGGTGAGCCCTTCGACAGGCTCAGGGCGAACGGAGGCTGGTGGGGCGGACAAAGGGAGTGCCTCTCTGCCATCGAGCGGAACCTCATTCCGTTCGGGCTGAGCCTGTCGAAGCCCTCGCGAACCGCTCATCCTGAGCCCGTCGAAGGATCGAAGCCCATCCTCACGCCCCTTCGATCGAGCCAGCAACTGAATCTGTTCCCAGTCGCCTGCAATCAACGCTTCCTTCTTCACCCGCGACCACCCTTTGATCTGTTGCTCGAAGCTCAGCGCCCCCTCCCTGCTTTCGAACTCACCGTGCCAAACCAGCTCGACCGGCTGGCGCCGGGCGGTGTAACCAGAGTCGCTCGTCTGGTGTTGCAACAAACGCGCTTCAAGGTCGTCGGTGTGGCCCGCATAGTAGGAGCCATCTCCGCATTGCAGCAGGTAAACGAAAAATGGTTTCACGCGGTATTGGTGTGTGAAGGCTTCGATCCTTCGGCAGGCTCAGGATGAGCGGTTCGCGAGGGCTTCGACAGGCTCAGCCCGAACGGAGAGGTTGGCATGCGACAGAACCAAAGCGACTATGGGGCTGTACCAAGGGCTTTCTTGATCTGCTCCAGCACGTCTTTCGCGCTCGCCGGAATCGGTGTGCCCGGGCCGTAAATGCCTTTGACGCCTGCCTCGTACAACATCTCGTAGTCCTGGCGCGGAATCACACCGCCCACGAAAACGATGATGTCGTCGGCGCCCTGTTTCTTGAGCTCGGCAATGATGGCCGGCACCAGCGTCTTGTGGCCGGCGGCCAGCGTGGACACGCCCACGGCGTGCACGTCGTTTTCAATCGCCTGGCGCGCGCATTCTTCCGGCGTCTGGAACAACGGGCCCATGTCCACGTCAAACCCCAGATCGGCGAACGCGGTGGCCACCACTTTGGCGCCACGGTCGTGGCCGTCCTGGCCCAGCTTGCTCACCATCACGCGCGGGCGGCGGCCCTGGGCGGTGGCGAAGGCTTCAATTTCGGCTTTGAGCTGTTCCCAGCCTTCGGCGGAGTCGTATGCGGCAGCGTACACACCGGTCACCTTTTGCGTATCGGCGCGGTGGCGCCCGTAGATTTTTTCCAGCGCATCCGACACTTCTCCACCGGTGGCGCGCAAGCGCATGGCCTGGATGGACAGATCGAGCAGATTGCCCTCGCCGCTTTCGGCAGCGGCGGTCAAGGCCTGCAGCGCGGCCTGCACCTGGGCCTCGTCGCGGCTGGCTCGGATGGATTTCAGGCGGGCGATCTGGCCTTCGCGCACCGCCACGTTGTCGATATCGCGGGCTTCGATCGGGTCTTCGTCTTTCAGCTTGTACTTGTTGACGCCCACGATCACGTCCTTGCCCGAATCGATGCGCGCCTGCTTCTCGGCGGCGGCGGCTTCGATTTTGAGTTTGGCCCAACCACTGTCCACCGCCTTGATCATGCCGCCCATGGCCTCGACCTCTTCGATGATGGCCCAGGCCGCGTCGGCCATGTCCTGGGTGAGTTTCTCCATCATGTAGCTGCCGGCCCACGGATCGACCACGTTGGGGATGTGTGTCTCTTCCTGGATGATGAGCTGGGTGTTGCGTGCGATGCGCGAACTGAACTCGGTGGGCAGGGCAATGGCCTCGTCGAACGAATTGGTGTGCAGCGACTGCGTGCCACCGAACACCGCAGCCATGGCTTCGATGGTGGTGCGCACCACGTTGTTGTAGGGGTCCTGCTCGGTGAGCGACCAACCCGAGGTCTGGCAGTGCGTGCGCAGCATCAGGCTCTTGGGTTTTTGGGCGCCCACCTCTTTCATGATGCGGCACCACAGCAGACGCGCCGCGCGCATCTTGGCGATCTCCAGGTAGAAGTTCATTCCGACCGCCCAGAAGAAGGACAGGCGCCCGGCGAAGGCATCGACGTCCAGGCCCTTGGCCAGCGCGGTCTTCACGTACTCCTTGCCGTCGGCCAGGGTGAAGGCCAGCTCGAGCGCCTGGTTGGCCCCAGCCTCCTGCATGTGGTAGCCGGAAATGCTGATCGAGTTGAAACGCGGCATGTGGGCCGCGGTGTATTCCATGATGTCGCCGATGATGCGCATCGACGGCACCGGCGGGTAGATGTACGTGTTGCGAACCATGAACTCCTTGAGGATGT
>NZ_JBFJMY010000205.1:0-7160 GCF_041633695.1 Hydrogenophaga sp. | reverse complement strand
CGGCGTCCGAGTCGCCGTGGTCGAAGTCATCGGGTGCGCGAAACGAATACGTCACTCGCCGAGCGGCGGTGTCGTAGTCGACCACCACCTTGAAGCTCGACCCGATCAGATTGAGCAGCATCGGGTCGTCCGAGAGTTGATCCGCAATGCCCATGACGTATGGTTGTGCGCGACCAGGCGGGAGAGGGATCGTGGCCTTCTTTTTCATAGACCACCCCGCTCAGCTTCGGCGGTACGAAGTAGTACGCACTCATGTTGATCATGGCACGCAGTGAACGTCTGTAAACGCCCACATTTGGCCCCGCGTCGTACCTCACCCCACGCTACCGCCGCAACAGCCGCAGCGCTTCGCTCCATGGGGGCCACTGCCCCCATACCCCCAATGAATCCGCCACTTCCAGTCTTGCAGGTCTGTTCAATCATGCGTAACTCCTTCGTTGCCACTGACAGCAAAAAACGGGTTACGCGCCGGTGTCTCACTGGGGAGACTTGCCGGGAGAGCCCTTCGTAATGAGAAGGTCGGGTGTTCGATTCATCTCTCCGGCACCAAGTCAGTAAAGGGAAGCCCGCTATCTAAAAGGTAGCGGGCTTTTTCTTTTCAGCCACTTGTTGGCAATCTGTCGGCACTTGGACGAAAAGCAAAAGTTGTCGAAGGAAAGCGCGTCTACTCCAGACCTCCACTTCTCAGCCGCAAACAGGGCGTGAAGTCGGCCCCTGTGCCCATGCGCAAGGCCACAGAAAAACGGCAGCGCCTTCAGCTCTCACCGCCCTCCGGGACTAGCAAGCCGATCGCTCGGTTGAGCAATTGCACGGCGAGCGCCACGTCGTGGCTCAACACCGCGTCCATGATCGCGCGGTGGTCGGCCATCGAGGTCTCCTGGTTCAGCCGGCGGGCCGATGCCCGGCGCGCCCAGTCGGCTTGATCGAACAGCACCTCGTGGAAATCACGCATCCATTTGGATGGGCATGCTGCGATCAGCGAGGCGTGAAATTTGCGGTGCAGCAGTTCCCACTCCCGGTTCACCTGACCCGACGGCAGGAACATGGGGCAACGCCACAGCCTGTGGTACGCCAGCACGATGGCCTCTTCCCACGCGTCGTCGGCACCGCCGATCGATTCGCGGATCACGACCTCATTGACCCAGCAACGCGTGCGGTTGAGCTCCATGAGGTCTTCCGCGCCGAGTGGCAACACGCGAAAGCCGCGCCGGTCCACCTGCTGCACGAGGCTGATGGACATCAGCCGGTTGAGCGCTTCACGCACCGGGCTCGCCCCGACCTCGTAGCGCTCCTGCAATGCACCGATGCGCAGCTTTTCACCGGGCTGGAACTGGCCTTCCAGGATGTCCTCGCGCAGGCGCTCGAACACGGTCGAGGCCAGGGTCGCGGATTGGCCGAATTCAGCGGGTTTGAAATCTTGGGAATCGTCCATGGCGTGCAGGAAATGAGCTCAGAAGCAGAATTATCGACATTTTCCGCTTAGAAAGCGCCATCGGCACATTCAAGGTCTTTTTTGAGGATTTTTGGCCACAACGGGTGGTTTATCCACGAACGCACCGCATCGGACGGACCAATTTGGAGCACGGCATAGGGTTAGTGCTGATGGCTCTCCCCCACTCTCCAAGCAAAATCGACAAATATTGCAAAGTACAGTTTTTATCGATTTTATTTGGGATCTTCGGCACAGCTTCAGCAGCGTGAGTCGGCGGCCCTCCACCTTGAAGGAGACAATCCATGGCTGAAATCGACCGCCCCGAGAAGTTTGCGCACGTGGTCTACCGCACCTACCAGTTCGAAAAAATGATCGATTGGTACCAGACGGTCTTTGGCGCCAAGATCCAGCACCGCAGTCCGGTGCTCGCTTTTCTCACCTATGACGAAGAGCACCACCGCGTCGCGCTGCTGAATCTGGACATCGTCCTGCCTGAGGGGCGAGACCTCACGGGCCGCGCCAAAAGCGGGGTGGACCACGTGGCCTATTGCTACCGCTCGTTGCCGGTGCTGCTCTCCAACTACGAACGGCTCCTGGCCCTGGGCATCACGCCCTACTGGTGCATCCACCATGGCATCACGGTGTCGATGTATTACGCCGACCTGGACGGCAACCAGATGGAGTTCCAGGTCGACTGCTTCACCTCCAACGACGACGCCAATGCGTTCATGTCCGGCCCTGGTTTCGAAACCAACCCGATCGGTGTGGAGTACGACCCCCAGGAGTACCTAGCCCGACTGCGCGCTGGTGAACCCGAGCAAGCGCTGTTGACGCGTACGGTGCACCTACCGGTACCCGGTGTGCGTGGCTCCATCTCAGCCTGACATCCGCCACCTTTGCCAGACCCGCTGAAAACGGCGGGCTTGGCCCCCCGAGACATCACCACTGGAGATCCACATGACTCTTGATCGTCGTTCGTTCGTCACCGCCGCCAGCGCCCTGGGCGCATCGGCCCTGTTCAGCCCCTATGCGAACGCCCAGGCCACCGGCGCACCCATCAAGGTGGGCGGTACGCTGTCGCTGACGGGCCCGTTGGCCTCCCCCAGCCTGATCCACAAGATCACCGGCGAGCTGTACGTGGATTCGCTCAACAAACGCGGTGGTCTGCTCGGACGACCGGTCGAGTGGGTCCTCAAAGACGACCAGTCCAAGCCGGACGTGGCGCGCACGCTGTACGAACAGTTGGTGACCTCGGACAAAGTGGACCTGCTCATCGGCCCCTATGGCACGGGCTCCATCCTCTCGGCCATGGGTGTAGCACAGCGCTATGGCAAGACCATCGTGCACCACACCTTCGGTATTCCCAGCATGGCCAAGTACGACCAGCAATTCCACGCATGGGCACTCGGCCCCGAGCCCGAGAAGGCCGTGCCCAATGTGGTGTTCGACGCCGTGGCCGCATCGCCCAAGCCGCCCAAGACCATCGCCATCGTGACGAGCAAATTCCCTTCGGTGCACTTCGTGTCGCTGGGTGCGCGCGAAGTGGCCAAGCAGCGTGGCCTCACCGAGGTGCTGTTCCTGGAGTGGGACTTCGGCAACCGCGACTTCGGGCCGATCGCCGGGCGCCTCAAGGATGCCGACCCCGACCTGATCTTCGCGGGCGCACTGGGCCTGGAAGGCAACATGTTGCTCGATGCCATGAAGAAGATCGACTACAAGCCCAAGCACCACTTCTACCATGTGCCCGCGCCCGGGCCTATGCTCAAGGCGCCCGAGGCCGATGGCGCGCTGTCGATCACCATTTTTGAAGACCATCCGCCGTTCACCAACAACCCGGTGGCTGCCGAGTTCGTGCAGGCCTACCGCGAACGCGCCACGCGCGCCGGTTTGCCCGACACCACGGTGGAGACGCAGGCCGCAGCCTCGTTCTCGGCCTGGCAGATCCTCGAAGCCGGGGTCAAGGGCGCCAACAGCCTGGACGACAAGGCCATCGCGACATGGCTGCGCAAAAGCGAAGTGGACACGATCCAGGGCCGCATGCGGTTCAACGAAAAGGGCAACTTCGGCGCCGACTACAACCGGGTCAAGCAAATTCAGAACGGCAAGTGGCTCACCGTGTGGCCACCGGCCTTTGCCGCGCCAGGCGCCAAGCTCGTGGTGAAGTGACGGTGGTGCGCCGATGACCTGGCCCAGCCTCAACCTGCTGCTGCAGTCCATTCTCTCGGGCGTCTTCCTGGGTGCCCTCTACGGCCTGATCGGACTGGGGCTCGGGTTGACCTGGGGTCTGCTGCGCCAGATCAACCTGACGCACTTTGGCTGGGTGTTCCTCTCGGCCTACCTGTGCTACCAGATGGCCGAATCCTGGCAGCTCGACCCGCTCATCTGCTTGCTGATCCTGCCGCCCCTGTTTTTCCTGGTGGGCGTGGCGATGCAATGGGCCATGGACCGGTTCAAGGTCGAGGCCTTCAATTCGCTGCTCGTGACCTTCGGTCTGACGGCGGTGGTCGAGAGCGTGATCCAAGGCATCTGGACAGCCGATTTCAGGCGCCTGGAAACCCACTACAGCGACCTGAAATTCACCATCGGGCCGCTGTACCTGCCCGTGCCGGAAATGCTGACCCTGCTGCTGTCGGTCGGGCTTGCGCTGTCGATCTGGGCCGCGATGCGGTACACCGATCTGGGCCGCGCCTTGCGCGCCATGGCCGAAGACGGCCCGATCGCCGCAGCCTTTGGCATGAACCAGAAAGGCATGGCATTGGTGCTGGCCGGTGTGTGCGCGGCCCTCGCGTCCGTGGCCGGGATCTGCCTGGCGTTGAGCTTCACCCTGGCGCCATCGCAGATCTTCGCGTGGGTGGGCGTGGTGTTTGCCGTGGTGATGCTGGGCGGCCTGGGCAGTGCCCTCGGCCCGCTGGTGGCCGGCATCGTGATCGGCGTCAGCGAAGCGGTCACCATGGCCGTGGCATCGCCCTCGTGGGCGCCGATCGTTTCCTTCTCCCTGCTGATCGCGATGCTGTTGTTGCGTCCCGGCAAGCTGCGCTAAACAAAACCCCATGAACAAAACTGTGGCCGCAATACTGGCGGCGGGAGGCGTGCTGGCCAGCGTGCCCTGGCTCGGCCTTCCGGCGTTCGTCGAATCCCTGCTCTACCTCGTGTGCCACTGGACCATCCTGGCACTGTCCTGGAACATCCTCTCGGGCTACACGGGCTACTTCTCCTTTGGACACGGCGCCTTCTTCGGTGCCGGCATGTACACCACGGCGGTGCTGGCCGGCAAGCTGGACTGGCCCTTTCTCGCCACCTTGCCGCTGGCGGCGGCGGTACCCGCGGTGCTGGGTTTGACCATTGGCTTCGTGGTGTTCCGCGTGCACTCGGTGCGGGGGGAACTGTTCGCGCTGTTGACGCTGGCGGTCACCTTCGTGTTGGGCACCGTCATTCTCAACACCCCCATCGACGGTGGGCCGGGCGTGTACCTCAACGCCGTCGAGATACCGCACCTGGGGCCCACGCAATCGGCGGCCCTCTACCTGATGGCACTCGCCGCCGCCGTGCTCGCACTGCTGGTGTCGTGGCGGGTGCGGTACAGCAAGCTGGGCACCGGCCTTTTCGCCATCCACGACGACGAGGACGTGGCCGAGGTCATGGGTGTACCCACCTTCCGCTACAAGATGGTGGCGATCGCGATTTCGAGCGCGCTGGCTGGCGTGGCCGGTGGCATCCACGCGCTGTTCGTGTCTTACGTGACCGTGGGCGAGACCTTCAACCTCGTGCTGCCGCTGACGGTGGTGCTCATGAGCGTGCTGGGCGGCACACGCCACTGGGCGGGTCCGGCCGTGGGCGCGGTGTTCATCACCGGCCTGCTCTATTTCTTCACAGCTGGCGCCAACCCGCTGGTGGGCAAAGCCGCCATTGGCGTGATCCTGATCGCGGTGATCTTGTTCATGCCCAAGGGCGTGATGGGCTACGTGCAGCGCAAATCGAAAACCGCACCCACACCGCAGCCAGCCGACGACGAAGCGAGCGCCCTCGCCTCCGCCCCGGTGCAAGCACCGGACTCCCATGAGCCTTTGCTGGTGGTCAACGGACTCTCCAAGGCGTTCAAGGGCGTGCTGGCACTCGACGGCGTGAGCCTGGACGTGCGCCGAGGCGAGATCCTGGGCCTGCTCGGTCCCAACGGTTCGGGCAAGTCCACCTTCATCAATGTGGTGAGCGGCCATTTCCCTTCCAGCGGTGGGCAGATGCGCTTCGATGGACGAGAGCTCACGGGTCTGCCGGCGCACCAGATCGCGCAAAGTGGCATTGCGCGCACCTACCAGATTCCACGCCCGTTCCCGCACCTCACGGTGCTGCAGAACGTGTCACTGGCCGCCGAGTTCGGTGTCGGTCAACGAGACGAGCGGGCCGCAGAGGCAGAAGCCTGGCGCTGCCTGGCGTTCACCGGCCTCGCCGACAAGGCCAATGCGCTGCCCGACGAGCTCAACCTCCATCAACGCAAGTTTTTGGAACTCACGCGCGCCCTCGCCTCGCGCCCGCGCCTGGTGCTGCTCGACGAAGTGCTGTCGGGTCTCACGCCTTCCGAGATCGAAGAAGCGATTGAACTGGTGCGCTGCATCCGCGACCGGGGCGCCACCATCGTGTTCGTCGAGCACGTGATGCGCGCGGTCATGGCATTGGCCGACCGCGTGGCCGTGCTCAACCACGGACGGCTGCTGGCCATAGGTCCGGCACAAGAGGTGATGCGCAATCCAGAAGTGGTGAAGGCCTACCTGGGAGCCGGTCATGCTTGAAGTCCGCTCCATCTCTGTCAGCTACGGCGCCGCACCCGCCCTGTGGGACATCGACCTCGACGTCGCACAAGGCGAGCTGGTCTGCGTGGTCGGCCCCAATGGCGCCGGCAAGACAACACTCATCAACGCCGTGGCCGGCCTGCACCGCGTGGGCGGTGGCCGTATCCGCTACCAGGGCGAAGACATCACACAGCTACCGCCCCACCGCTTCTGCGACAGAGGCATTGCCCTCGTACCCGAGGGTCGGCGTTTGTTCACGCAGATGAGCGTGCTCGACAACCTTGAACTGGGCAGCTTCATCCGCCGCGCCAAAGTTCAGCGGCGCCAGACCTTGGAACACGTGCTGGCGCTGTTTCCTGCGCTCAAAGCAAAGCTGCAGCAACCGGCCGGCTCGCTCTCGGGCGGGCAACAGCAGATGGTGGCCATCGGTCGCGGCCTGATGGCCCGGCCCGGCCTGCTGCTGCTGGACGAACCGTCGCTGGGCTTGTCGCCCCTGGTGGTGCAGGACATGTTCAACGCCATTCGCCAGATCAACCAGGAGGGAACCTCCATCCTGCTGGTGGAGCAGAACGTCTCCATGGCGATGGCGCTGGCACAGCGCGCCTATGTGGTCGAGGAAGGGCGCATCAGCATGCAAGGCTCGGCCAGCGAGCTGCTGCAAAGCCCGGCCATCCAGCGCGCCTACCTGGGCCTCGGCGACGGCGAACCTGCCCCTGCGCCCACCCCCTCTCCTTCTCCGTCCTCTTCTCCACCCCAACCTTAAAAAGGATCACACATGAGTACCTGCAAGATTGGCCTGCTGGTCGGCAGCCTGCGCCGCGAATCCATCAACAAGCGACTGGCCGACGCGCTGGTCAAGCTCGCACCACCTGCGCTCTCCTTCCACCCGATCGCGCTGGACGAGCTGCCCATGTACAACGGCGACCTCGAAGCGAACCGCCCGG
>NZ_JBFJMY010000204.1:0-7169 GCF_041633695.1 Hydrogenophaga sp. | reverse complement strand
GAACGAGGCCACACCGGCATCGGAGAAACCCACGCCCTGCGCGAACGAGGCGCCCAGGCCGTAAAAAGCGCCAACGATCAGGCCCGAACCCAGGGCCGCCGCCATGCCCACAGGCGAGGCTTCGTACAGGCTGCGCAGGCTCAGGCTGGGGGCGTCCACCGGTTCCGGCTCGTCCACCGGCGTCATGGTGATGGGAATCAAGGCGAACGAAAACATCACCGACACCAGGGCGAAAGGCACAAAACCCAGCCGGTCGCCCACCAGAATCAACCACTGCCCCAAGGCCAGCGCCACACAGTTGATGGAGATGTACACCGCGAACAGCTTGCCGCGGTGCTCCAGCGGCGCCAGCGCGTTGAGCCAGCTCTCGATCACGATGTACAGGCCCACCATGCAAATGCCGGTGACCAGGCGCAGCACACCCCAGAACCAGGGATCGATCCACAGCGCATGCAAGATGGGCATGGTGGACGCGATGGACGCCATGGCCGCGAAAGCGCGGATGTGGCCCACACGGCGGATCACGACCGGGCAGATATAGGTGCCCACCACAAAGCCGCCAAAGTAGGCCGAGGTCACCAGACCCAGCGCCAGACCCGAAAATTCCGCCACGCCGGCGCGCAAGCCCAGTACCGAAAACAAAAGCCCCACACCCACGATCAGAAAACCCACACCGCCCAGCAGCGAAGAGATCCGGATCAGCAGCGGCCCCATGCCAGGGTCCCCCGCCCGCAAGGCGTTCGTGTTGGGCGTCATGCGGTCCAGTCTACCCACCCCATGCCAGCCGTGACCAGAATCAACAAGCCAAAAGCGATGCGGTACCAGGCGAACGGCACAAAATTGTGGCTCGCCACGTAGCGGATCAACCAGCGCACGCAGACCCAGGCACTCAGAAACGAGAACAGCAAGCCCACGGCGAACATCGGCACGTCGGCCACCGAGAGCAAGGCCCGGTCTTTGTACAAGCTGTACACCCCGGCACCGATGAGGGTGGGGATCGCAAGGTAAAAACTGAAGTCGGTGGCGGTGCGGCGCGACAAGCCCAGCAACATGCCGCCGATGATGGTGGAGCCGCTGCGGCTGGTGCCGGGCACCAGGGCCAGGCACTGCACCAGACCGACCTTGAAAGCGTCCCAGTGGCTCATGTCATCCACGTCGTCGATGCGCACCGCCGTCTCGGTGCGGCGTTCGGCCCAGAGAATGATGAAACCGCCCACGATGAAGGCGCTGGCCACCACCACCGGTGTGAACAAATGCACCTTGATCACCTTGCCAAACAGCAAGCCCAGCACCACCGCCGGGATGAAGGCGATCAACACATTGAGCGCGAAATGCTGCGCCTTCTTCTGGCTCCCCAGGCCGGCCACGGTGTCGCGGATGCGCTGCCAGTACACGATGATGACCGCCAGGATGGCACCGGTCTGGATCGCGATCTCGAACACCTTGGCCCGGTCGTCGGTGAAGCCCAACAGACTGCCCGCCAGGATCAGATGCCCGGTCGATGAAATGGGAAGAAACTCGGTCAGGCCTTCCACCACGCCCATGATGGCGGCCTTGATCAACAACGCGATGTCCATGAATCGTCCGCCATGCTGGGCGGCTCACAAAAAAACACAGGCCAACCGCTGGCCTGTTTGATGGCAGCTATGGTACCCGCTGCATGCTGAACACCCAGCGTCAGTTGCGCGGGACCGGGTCCAGCTGCAGGCGCAGACCGCCGGGCAGCACGGTCATGGCACCGGGTCGGTAACCCCAGCGCTGCGACGCGGCCAGATCGTCGGCGCTGAACCGGTGGATGGCGAAATCCTGCAACAAGCCCTCGGCCAGCAGCGCGCCCAGGCGGCTGGCGCGGTTGGCATAGGCCTGCGGCACACCGGGCACCTCAAAACTGTCGATGCGCACCTCGCTCAAACGCACCGAGTTGTCGCTGGGCTCGAAACGCAGCCCATAACTCAGGCTGAGCGTGCCCTGCGTCGGCCGGGTGCCGAACAGCGTGCCTATGCTGTACGCCACTTCGGTGCCGATGCGGTTTTCTGCCGGCAGCAGCCGCACCCGGGGCGCGGCCAGAGAAACATCGAATATCTCCAGATAACGGCTGTTGAACGGGAACTGCCCCGCGATCATTTGCGCCAGCCGGGCCTCGGATATGTCCACGGTGCGCGGGCCAGGTTGCAAACCGGCGCAGGCGGTCAAACCCAGCGCCAGCGGCAGGCTGGCCGACCAGAACAACAAACGGCGGCGGGTGGATTCGATCATGGGTGTGCTCCTCGTTCGTGGCGCAAGGCCTGTATCGGCGGCGGCCCGCAGGCCCACCGTGCCGGGTAGACAGCAAAGAATACGCCACCCAAGGCCAAGAAGCCCGACGCCAGCCCGCCATCGGCACGCATTTCACTCCCGTATTTCGGCATTTCAGCCCGCCACCCTGCGTTTGGTCGCAGACCGCTGGCCCGCCGTCCCTGCGCCGGGCACAGTGCGGTCCGTCCACCACCCCAAAGGATCACACCATGCAGCTCACCCCTGTCATCGCCATCCACCTCACCACCGCACTCGGTGCCCTGGCGCTGGGCCCGGTCGCCCTGTGGGCCCGAAAAGGCCGCAGCCAGCACCCACGCCTGCACCGGGCCTTTGGCTACGCCTGGGTCACGCTCATGCTCATGACCGCCGTGTCGGCCATCTTCATCCGCGACGTGAGCCTGCCCAACATCGCCGGCTACACCCCCATCCACCTGCTGGTACCCGTTGTCTTCGTGGGTCTGTTTGGCGCGTTCTGGTACCTGGCCAAGGGCAACATCGCCGGCCACCGAAAAACCATGCAGCGCCTGTACTTCGGCGCCTGCGTGGTGGCCGGGGCCTTCACCCTGCTGCCCGGCCGCTTGCTCGGCAAGCTCGTGCTTGGCCAATGGCTGGGCCTGGTCTGACCCCTTCCCCACCCGCTTCTCTTCTTGCCATCGAAAGGCCACCCATGCTGCTCCAACTCATCACCCAACACCCCCAGGCCCTCGGGTCCATCGTCAGCCGGACACCGACCTGGGTCTGGGGCCTGCTGGCCGCGCTGCTGGTCCTGGGTGCCAGCCAACTGTTCCACCGCCGCGCCAGCCTGCTGCGGGTGAGCGTGATGCCCATCGCCATGACGGCCTTTTCGGTCTACGGCATGGTGTCGGCCTTCGGCGCTACGCCCCGATCGGCCACAGCCATGGCGCTGTGGCTCGCCGCTGCGGCGACCACGGCCGGCCTGGCCCTGTGGTGGCGCCTGGCAGCGCCCACAGGCACCCGGTATGACGCCGCCAACCGCCGCTTCGAGCTGCCCGGCAGTGCCGTGCCCATGGCGCTGATCGTCGGCATCTTTCTGGTCAAGTACGGTGTGGGCATCGAAGTGGCCATGCAACCCACGCTGCCCCAGGACAGCAGCTTTGCCATCGGTGTGGCCCTGCTGTATGGCGCGTTCAACGGCATCTTTGTGGCCCGGGCCGTGCGGCTGTGGCGCCTGGTCTGGCCAGGGCTCGGCCTGGGCCGCGCCGCAGGCCTGCGCGTCTGAATTCCCGCCTCCCTACCCGATCACCCCTCCCTCCCCCGGAGTCACCATGTCGCCCATTGCCGCCTCTTCCACAGCCCAAGCCGATGCGCTGGAACGTCTGGCCCGCAAACGCGCCGGCATGCGCATGGGCTGGCTGATCCACGCCACCGTGTTCCTCGCGGTCCATCTGCTGCTGGCCGGCCTGTCGGCGGCCGGGGGCAGACACGGGGCCATCTTCCCGTTCCTGGGCTGGGGCCTGGGCTTGACCATCCACGGTGCGGTGGTGTTCCTGCACACCGGCGGCTTCGGACTGCACGAGCGCCTGTTGCAGCAAGAGCGCAATCGCCTCAAGTTGTAGCCCGGGCCTCGACAAGCGGCGCACCACGCCAAGATCGCCCATGAAACGCAGTTGCTGCATCGGCCTGATGGCCCTGTGGGTCGGCCTGACCCAAGCCGGTACCGGTCTTACCGAACTGCCCGCCACCGCCACGGACGGCCCGGTCACCGTCTACTACCCCACCAGTGCGTCCGACGCCGCCGTGCACCGCGGCCCCTTCACGCTCCACTTGGCGTGGCAAGGGATGCCGGTGCGCGGCAATGGTCGCCTGGTGGTCGTCTCGCACGGCTCAGGTGGCTCGCCCTGGGTGCATGCCGACCTCGCCCGCGCACTGGTGGCAGCCGGCTTTGTGGTGGCCCTGCCCGAGCACCGGGCAGACAACTACAAGGACCCGTCCAGCCCGGGCCCCGACAGCTGGAAACTGCGCCCGGCCGAAGTGTCGCGCGCCATCGATGCCCTGGCCCAACATGCCGAGTTCGGCCCTCTGCTGGCCTTGGACAAGGTGGGGGTGTTCGGCGGCTCGGCCGGTGGACACACCGCCCTCACACTGGCCGGTGGGCGCTGGTCGCCTGCCGCGTTCAAGCAACACTGCGAAGCGCACCTTGCCGACGACTTTTCGTCTTGCGTGGGCTTCACCACCCGCTTGCGCGGCAACCTGCTGGATGGCTTGAAGAAGGTGGTGGCGCTGGGGGTGATCCGCCAGCGCTTCGACGACACCACCTGGTACAGCCACGTGGATCCGCGCATCCAGGCCGCCATTGCCAGCGTGCCGTTTGCGGTCGACTTCGACATGGCCTCCTTCAACACCTTGCGCATACCGCTGGGCCTGGTGATCGCCGACCAGGACATCAACCAGATCCCGCGCTTCCATGTCGGCGCGGTGCGCGCCGCCTGCCCCGCGTGCGAGGTGGTGGCCGAGTTCCCGCAAGGGGGTCACAGCGTCATGCTGTCGCCTCTGCCGCCCTTCCCTGCCGGCAGCATCGCCGGTGAATTGTTGGGCGACCCGCCCGGCTTTGACCGCAGCCTACTGCCTCTGGCGGATCGCAAGATCGGCGACTTTTTCCGTCGCCACTTGCTGGGCGCACCCTGAACGCCGACCGGACAAGCGCTACCCTAGAATGAAAACCCGCTTTGCACGCACGGCCCTGCTCCATGAAATCGCCTTTGTCCCCCGAAGAAATTGACGCCCTGGCACGCAAGCGCGCTGGGGCCAAGCTGGGCTGGTATATCCACGCATCGGTGTACGTGGTGGTCAACCTGTTCATCTTCGGCCTGTCGCAATACGCCTTTGGCACCCGGCCCTGGTCGGTCTACCCGCTATTGGGCTGGGGCCTGGGCTTGGTGCTGCATGGGGTGTCCGTGTTTGTGCTGGGCACCGGAGGCGGCCTGCGCGAGCGCATGGTGCAGAAAGAACGCGAACGCCTACAACGCCAGCAAAACAGGCCCTAAGCCGCCATGCCCATCGACTGGATCGCCAAGCTGCGCCACTTTCTGCAGGTGCTGGCGTTTGCGCTGGCCATTGCCACCATCCAGTACGCGTTTCTGCCCGACCGGCCGTATGGCCCACCGGTGGTGTATTCGCTGCTGATTGGCAGCATCACCTGGGCCGTGATCGACCTGGGGCGCGAATGCGTTCCCTCCGCCGCCGAAACCGGCTGGCCCAAGGGCCTGCAGGGCCTGGCCCTGGTGCTGGCCGGCATCGTGGCGGGCTATTTGGGCGGCACCACCCTGGCCGACATGCTGTGCAAAGCCTTGCACTTCTATCCGCCGGGCTACACCCCGCCACCGGGCTTGCAACGCAGTTCCATCCTGATCACCGCGCTGGCCGGCATTGCCGGCAGCTACTACTTCTACAACCTCAACAAAGGTGCCTACCTCGAACGCAAGATGGCCGAGGCGCGCCAGCACGCCAACGAGGCCCGGCTCAAACTGCTGGAAACCCAGCTCGAGCCCCATATGCTGTTCAACACCCTGGCCAACCTGCGGGTGCTGATTGCCACCGACGCGCCGCGCGCCCAGCAGATGCTGGACCACATGATTGCCTATCTGCGCGCCACGCTCAGTGCGTCGCGCAACACCACCCACAGCCTGCAGGCCGAATTTGACCGCCTGGGCGACTACCTGGCACTGATGGCCGTGCGCATGGGCCCGCGCCTTCGCTACGAGCTGGACTTGCCCGCTGCCCTGGCCAAGCAAGCCGTGCCCACCCTGCTGCTGCAGCCCCTGGTCGAGAACAGCATCCAGCACGGGTTGGAGCCCAAAGTCGCCGGTGGCGATGTCGTGGTGCGCGCACGGCGCGAGCACACGCATGTGGTGCTCGAAGTGAACGACACCGGTGTGGGCATGGCGCAAGCCGCCACCGGTGCACCCAGCGAAGGTTTTGGCCTGGCCCAGGTGCGCGAGCGCCTGCATACCGCCTATGGCGGTGCCGCGACCATACGGGTTTTTGATCCCCCAGGCGGGGGAACCTGTGTCACCATACAGATACCTCTACCGCCATGAACCCGACCGCTCTCATCGCCGAAGACGAGCCGCTGCTGGCCACCGCCTTGCAGACCGAATTGGCGCGTGTCTGGCCCGAATTGCAAGTGGTGGCGGTGGTGGGCGACGGTGCTTCGGCCATTGACCAGGCGCTGGCGCTGCGGCCCGACGTGCTGTTTCTCGATATCCGCATGCCCGGCTTGAGCGGGTTGGCCGCTGCCGCCGATCTGGCCGACGCCTGGCCCCTGGACACCCCGTTTCCCGCGCTGGTTTTTGTGACCGCCTACGACCAATACGCCGTGCAGGCGTTTGAAGCGCAGGCGGTGGACTATGTGCTCAAGCCGGTGGAGCCCGAACGCCTGCGACGCTCGGTACAAAAAATCCAGCAGGTGCTGGCGCAACGCACGCTGGGCACGGTGGACCAGGCCCCGCTGGACCGCGCCTTGGCGCAACTGCGGGTTTTGCTGGCCGTCGCCACGCCCGCCACGGTCGAACCGCTGCAAGTGATCCAGGCCAGCGTCGGCAACAGCATACAAATGGTGCCGGTGCAAAGCGTGCTGTACTTTGAGGCCGCCGACAAATACGTGCGTGTGCTCACCGCCGAGCGCGAGTTCCTGATCCGCACCCCGCTGCGGGAATTGTTGCCGCGCCTGGATGCGGCTCTGTTCTGGCGCATCCACCGTGGCACGGTGGTGCACGCCACCGCGATCGAAAACGTGCACCGCGAAGAGAGCGGCAAACTCAGCCTGCGCCTGCGCGGCAGACCCGAAACCCTGACCGTCAGCCGCCTGTACGCGCAGCGCTTCAAAGCGATGTGAGGCTCGACGACAAACGTCG
>NZ_JBFJMY010000203.1:0-7189 GCF_041633695.1 Hydrogenophaga sp. | reverse complement strand
GGTCGAGGCCTGGCTGGTGCAGGTGCGCCAGCAGGCCGATGCGCACAAGGCGCAGCGCCTGGCCATCATCGAAGAACTCAAGGCCTGGACCGAAACCCATGCCGACAGCAGCGACTGGAAAGCCCAGATCCGCGAACTGCACGCCTTTTCCGAACGCTGGCGCGAAGCCGGGCATTTGAGCGAAAAGGCCTTTGCCGAGATGCAGCCGGTGTGGAAAGACTGCATGCACGCCGCGCACGCCCGTCTGGAAGACGCCCAGCGCGCCAGCAACGAGCGCCGCCGTGCCCTCATCGCCGAGGCGGTGGAACTGGGTGCCGCGCCGCAGCTGCGCATCGACGCCGTGAAAGCCTTGCAGCAGCAATGGCAGGCCGAGGCCCACACCGTGCCGCTGGAGCGCAAGCACGAACAAAAACTGTGGGAAGCCTTCCGCAAGCCGATCGACGAAGCCTTTGCCCGCAAGAGCAGCGAACGCGAAAAGGCCTCAACGGCCTTGAACGCGCACGATCAGCAGGTGCTCGACGCTTCCAGGGCGCTGGACGCTGCGGTGTCCAGCGGCGATGTGCGCGCCATCCGCGCGGCCCAGGAAGGCCTGGACGCTGCGATCCGGGGCGAGGCGCCACGACCAGCTGCCAAGCCGGCCGTTGCCGAGGCACCTGCACCCAAAGAAGCAGGCGCGGCAAGTACAGCGGGTGAACACAGCGAAGAAAAGGCCGAGCCGGGTGCGGGTGCTGAACCAGCGGCTGCCGCCGAAGACACGCCAGACGTGGCTTCCGACGCGCCGGCCGCTGAGCCAGCTGCGCCACCGGCGCCAGCGCCAGCCGCACCCAAGAAGGTGGTCGCGGTGCGCGGAGACGACCGGCCCGGCATGAAGAAGACCGAGCCAGCCGGCCGCGACGACAAGCGCGGTGGGCCGCGCCGCGATGGCCGTGGTGATGCGCGCGGTCCTGGTATGGGGCAAGGCCGCCCTGGCCGCGACGAGCGTGGTGGCGACAGCCGCGGGTTTCGCGAATCCCGTGGGCCTGTGGGTCCACGCCTGGGCGATGCGGCTTTCCGTGCCCAACGCCAGGCCTTGGAGCGAGCCGATGCGGCCTTGCGCACGCTCGCGGCCCAGGCGCATGGCGAGGTGCTGACCGAGGTGATGACCGCCTGGGAAAAGCGCAACGCCGAGCAACTACCGGTGGCGCAGGCCCTGGGTTCTCGCGTGAATGCAGCGGTGCGCAACCAATGGGTGCAAAGCCTGTCCGGCTCTGCCGCCGCCAGCGTGCCGAGCGAGGCCTTGTTGCGCCTGGAGATGGCCGCCGAAGTGCCCACGCCCGCCGAGCACATCGGTGAGCGCCGCATGCTGCAACTGCAGCTGCTCACCCGCCGCAACGAACCCGCTCCTGCCGAGACTTGGCAACAAGACGTGGCCCAAGTGCTGCGTGCGGATTTTGATGCCGCAGCGGCGCGCCGCTTGCAAGCGGTGCTCAAGAATCTGCTCAAAAAGTGAGCCGATAGCCCCTGCGGCGGCTCCGATCGGGGTCGCCGCCAACGCTTCTTCTGATGCGCAGGCTCCTACGCCCGGGGGCCGGAAGCGGGTTTGAAAAATCCGTCGTACAACACCAGCAAGGCGGGAAATTCCTGCGCAAACCGCGTTCGGTTGACGAAATAGGCCTCGCAGGTCACGGCAAAAAATTCGGCCGGGTGGGTGCCGGCGTAGGCATCGAGCCAGGGCCGCTCGCCGCCAAAGCGTTCGGCCAGGGCCAGCGCTTCGGTGAACTGCTCAAAGGCGGTTTGCATGGTCTGGCGCCAGCGTTCCCGCGCGGCCGTCGCGCTGTGCGTGCCCATGAAACCGGGTGGCAGGGGTGGCGCGCCGTCGGCTGCGCCGCCCGGGTTCATGCCGTGCATGTCGAACTTGTGGGCGAATTCGTGGATGACCACGTTGCTGCCCTGTTCGGCCAGGTGGCCAGCCTGGGCCACGGCGCTCCAGCTCAGCATCACCGGGCCTCGGTCCATGGCTTCGCCAGCGATCACTTCGCTGTAGCGGTGCACCACGCCGCTGGCGTCGCGCACCTCGCGCCGGGCCACTGCGTGGTCGGGGTGCACCACAATGCCCACGAAGTCGCCGTACCAGTCCAGGGCTTCCATCGTTTGCCCGGCGGGTGTGTGCAAATGCAGCAAGGGCAGGCAGGCCTGGGCCGCGATTGAAACCGCCATGGCGTCGGTGATGGTCAGACCGTGCGCGCCGTGGAATTCCTTTTCGGTGAGAAAGTGCGCCGTCAGCAAGCGCAGGCGGGCACGTTCACCGGTGTCGAGTTCCTTCAGAAAAGGGTGTTGCGACAGCGTGGTCTGCCACAGCCCGTCGGGAATCGCGGGTGGCCGGCGCAGTCGGCGGGGAAGCCAGGTTTGCAACCACTGCAACATGCGTCGACTCAAGCGCCAGCGGGCGCTTGGCCCGCCAGCGACAGGGCCATACGGTGCAGGCCGCCGCCATCGAGGCGCAACACCTCGGCGCGCGGCGGCTGTGCCGTTGCGTCCCAGTCGCTCAGCACCACGCGCTGCAGACCGTCTCCCAGGTCGTGCGCACCGGGCCGGTGGGTGTGGCCGTGGATCAGGGTGTGGGCCCCGGCCTGGTTCAGCCATTGCCGGGTCGCGGCGCCATCCAGATCGGCCCAGAGTGGGCTGTCGGTTTGCGCAAAGGGCACGGTCAATTGGCGGGCCTGGCTCTGGGCGCGCATGTCGCGCGCCAGGGCTTCGCGCTCGGCCAAGGGGCGGGCCAGAAAGGCCGATTGCCAATCGGGCTGGCGCACCTGGGATCGAAAGCGCATGTAGTCGTGGTCTTCCAGGCACAGCGCATCGCCGTGGCTCAACAGCCAGCGGGCTTGCTGGAACACCAGCACGGTGGGGTCGTCCAGTTCCTGCATGCCGCAGGTCTTCAAGGCTTGTGGCCCCAGCAGAAAGTCGCGGTTGCCCCGCATGAAATACACCGGTTTGTGCTGCGCGGTCTCGCGCAGGATGGTGGCACAGGCGCGCAAGAACCGGTGTTCTAAAGCCGCTGTGGTGTCCTCTGGCGTGGCCCCGGTCTGCTGGGACGTGCTCAACACGTCGTCACCCACCCAGACCTCGAACAGGTCGCCCAATATGAACAGCGCGTCTACAGGCCCGTTGGCCAGCTGGCGCAGGTAGTCGCACCAGACGCCGTGCGTGCCGGGCTCACTGGCCTGCAGATGCAGGTCCGAAATGAAATCGACCGCTTGCCAGTGTGCGGGGGCGCACAGTTCGGCAAAGCGGTCGGATGGGGTGGCTGACATAGGGCAGGGGCTGGGCGCCCCCAACTCACAGCGCGACGGCTTTTTCGATCACCACGTCGCTCACCGGCACATCGCCGTGCGGGCCTTTGTTGCCCGTGGGCACGGCCTTGATCTTGTCCACGATTTCGGTGCCCGAGACCACCTTGCCAAAAACGGCGTAGCCCCAGCCCTGGGCGCTGGGTGCGGTGTGGTTCAGGAAGCCGTTGTTGGCCACGTTGATGAAGAACTGGGCGGTGGCGGAATGCGGGTCGCCGGTGCGGGCCATGGCGACCGTGTAGTTGTCGTTCTTCAGGCCGTTGTTGGCTTCGTTGTTGATGGGCGCATCGGTGGCCTTCTGGTTCATGCCGGGCTCAAAGCCGCCGCCTTGCACCATGAAGCCTGGGATCACACGGTGGAAAACCGTGTTGTTGTAATGGCCCTTGTTCACGTACGACAGGAAGTTGGCCGCCGACAAAGGGGCTTTTTCGGCATCGAGTTCCAGGGTGATGACGCCGTGGTTGGCGATGTGCAGTTCGACTTGGGGGTTGGCCATGTTATTTCTCCAATGTGGCTTTGAGGATGGTGACGGGTGTTTGGGGCACATCCGTCGGGAAAGGGCCGCCCGAACCGGTCGGGGTTTCCTTGATTTTGTTGACCACGCCCATGCCGGCAACCACCTTGCCGAACACGGTATAGCCATAGAGCTGGGCAGCGCCGATCAGGTTGGCGCGCGGCGTGTTTTCGTACACACGGCCACCGTACTCGAAGCGCGGCACCGGGTCGCCCGGCGGGATGATGGTCGGGTCCAGAAACGGATTGTCTTTCACGTTGATGAAAAACTGTGCGGTGGCCGACTGCGGATCGTTGGTGCGGGCCATGGCCACGGTGCCCACGGTGTTGCGCGGGCCACCGCGTTCCAGCGCGGCCTGACCTTCGTGGGGGACCGGTGCCCGGGTGTTCTTTTCCTTGAAAGCGGTATCGAATCCGCCACCCTGGACCATGAAATTGCTGATGACCCGATGAAACACGGTGCCATCGTAGTGCTTGTCTTTCACGTACTGCAGGAAGTTCGCCACCGTTTTCGGCGCTTTGTCCGGGTACAGCTCCAGCACGATATCGCCCATGGAGGTGGTCAGCCGCACCTTGGGGTGTGCGTCGGCCGCGTGGGCTGCGGGTAGCAGGGCGGCTGCCAACACGGCGCCGCCCAGGCCCACGGCCCAGCGGCGGCGCAATCCGGCTGCTGTGAGCGACACGAGAGCGTGCAGAACGGACATCAAATGCTTCCTTCGTAAAAGATCTTCCACTGGTCGCTTTCACGCATCCAGTACTGGCGTTTGGTGACACCGCGGCTTTGGCCCGCAGCCACTTCGCCAAAGGTGACCACCATGGTGTCGTCCTTGTCGCGCCAGTTCAGCAGCGACAAGTCCTTGAGTTGCAGTTCGCGCACGCCGTTGCCGCGCACCTCGCCTTCCATGCGCGGCCACCAGTCGGCGAGCTTTTGCCCCTGGTTGTTGAAGCGCTCGGAATAAAAGCCTTTAAGTTGGGTCAGATCGCCCTGGCTTTTGACGCTGCGCCAGGCTTCCAGCGCCTGTTGAAACTGCTGGCGGTCCGGATCCAGGGTTTCGGGTTTGACCCAGTGCAGTTGCGCTGCGATCACCACCGGCGTGGTCCGGATCTGCACGCGCGCGAGCAGGCTTTGCAGATCGGGGTTGGAGAGCACCACGCAGCCATCGGAGGCGCGCGGTGCGCGCACGAACTGTTCTTTTGGGGTGCCGTGCAACCAGATGCCGCTGCCGGTTTTGCCGCGCTGCAAGTCCAGCGCGTTGGGGTAGTTGATGGGCAGGGCGCCCACGCCGTACAGGTCGGGCAGGTTGGCGGCGTTGAGGTTGCTGGTGATGTAGTAGACGCCTAGCGGCGTGCGTTTGTCGCCTTCCAGCAGTTTCTCAATGCCCGATTGGCCCACCGAAATGTAGTAGTCGCCGACCAGGCGCAGGCTGTTCGCCACCGGGTTGTCCCCCGCCGCCGCCGACGCCGAAGCTTTGGCACCGGTGTTCTCGAACAGGTACAGGCGCGAGCGGGACGCGTCGATGGCGATCGCGTGCCGGCTCTGGGACGCCAGGGTCAGAAACTGGGAAGGGATGCTGCCTTCGGGGGGGCGCTCGGTCAGGGCCAGCAGCCGGCGGCGGGATTCGTCGCGCAGGATGGCGAGCTGTTCGAGTGCGGCGATCGCCTTGGTGTCGGGCACGTCGCCCAACTGGCGCACCGGGCGGGTCTGTGCGCTCAGCAAATCGCCCAGCACCAGGTTGGCCAGCTGGAAGTTGGGGTGGTCCCGCACCAGGCTCTCGGCCTTTTCTAAGGCTTCGCGGTGCTGGGTCTGGCTGATCAACTGGTAAATCTCGATCAAGCGCGCTTCTTCGCGCCCAACCAGGGGAAACACTTGTTGCAGGTCCTGGGCGCCCATCCGCGTGGGTGGCAGACCCAGGCCTTCGCGCCCGCTCAGGCCCGATGCTGCGTCCTGCGCCTTGGCCAGCGCGGATTGCAGCAACGAGGGCTGGCCGACGGTGTTGGACGGCGCTGTGTTCAGGCCACCGACTGGCGCCGTACCCGGGAGGGCAGGGGGGCGCGTCAAGGACCACAGCAGCACCGCAGTGGCGCCCACCGCGAGGATCGACAGTGCCCATTTGCGCATCGAGCGTGGGGGCCGTGGATTCACGAAAGGCAGGGAAAGGCTGGCATGACCCTGCTGGAAAAAACGCCGACCTGCCATCAAGAACCCGTGGATTCGCTCACGATGAGCCAGCGGTTGCCGCTTTTGACCATTTCAAGCGTTTTGCGGCTGGTCACGTTGAGGTTGTCCGAACTGTAGTCCTGGCGGAAGCGGGCGGTCGCGCGATCGCCTTTGACGTCGACCGTCATGTCGCTGATGTCCACCGTGATGCTGGAACGCGGCACGATGCGCGCACGGCGGTCCGACTCCCAGGCCTTGCGCGCCTGACCGCCCGAAGGGGTGAAGTTGGGCGCGTAAGCACCCAGGTAGTTGGACATGTTGCGGGCCGACCAGGCGCTGGCCCACTGGGCGACGGCGGCCTCCACATCGGCTGTGCCGTTGGCCGCAGCCGCCGGGGCAGGCGCCGGAGCGGGTGTTGGCGCTGGCGCTGGAGCGGCGGCCACAGCCGGGCTGGGCGCTGGTGCGGGCTTGACGGCGGCAGGTGCCGGGCTGGGTGCTGCGGCCACGATGGTGGGGCGCGTGCCTTTGGCATCGGCCGAGAACAGCGTGCGGATCAGGCTGAGCTTGGGCGCCACAGCGGTATTGCCGGCGTCGAGCTGCAAGGCCTTGCTATAGGCCTGACTGGCCAGCTTGGCATACACATCTCCCAGATTTTCGTGTGCGGTGGCGTAGCTGGGGTTGGTGCGGATGGCCATTTCCAGCGCAGCCCGCGCTTTGTCGAACTGGCTTTGGCCCGCGTACAGCACGGCCAGGTTGTTGTAGGGCTCGGGCAGCTCGGGGAAGTCTTCGGTCAGTTTGGAAAAAGTGCCAATGGCGTCGGTGGTCTTACCACTTTCGGTCTGGATGACGCCTTTGAGAAAGCGCATTTGCGGATCGCGCGGCTTGGCTGTGAGGTATTGATCCACCTTGACCAGGGCCTCGCTGAACTGGCCGGAGCGCACCATGCGGTTGACTTCGGCGTAGTCGTCGCCCTGTGCCACGGCCAGGGGCGCGCCGAGCGCCGCCGAAACCGCGACCGCCAGACCCCACTGGCGCCAGCGCTGCTTGGGCACCTGGGTGAGGCGGGGGGTGGTTTGGCCAGCAGATGTGCTCAGGAAATTCGCGGGAAAAGACATAGGACCTCTGAAGAACGGACCGGGCTGAGCAACGGGTGCTGCAAGGCCCATGAAACGTCAATGGAAGACCCGATGTC
>NZ_JBFJMY010000202.1:0-7289 GCF_041633695.1 Hydrogenophaga sp. | reverse complement strand
GTACAAGGTTTCGCGACCCATGCGGTCCAGGATCAGCTCGGCGGTCCAGGGCAGCATCAGCGCGCCGCAGCGGCTGTCGCGGTACAGTCGCTCCAGCGGCAGGTGCTTCATCATGCTCTGGCCACCGCAGGTGCGGATGGCCAGGCGCGCGATGTCGTTGGCGCCTTCCATCACGCTGTAGTGCGCCGCGTACAGGCGCAGCTTTTCGTCCTTGCTGGGATGGGGTTTGGCCTCGGCAATCGCGCGCGAAAAAATGCTCTTCATGTTCTCCAGCTGTATGCGCATTTGCGCCACCGCGATCTGCTTGGTCGGGTACATGCGGCGCTTCACCGGCGGCTCGCCCGGCACCTCGCCGCGCAGGTATTGCACGGTGAAGTCGTAGGCCGCGTTGGCCAGGCCCAGGTAGGTGGGCGAAAGCGTGAAGAACATGGCGGGCCAGGTTTGCGCCCCTTTGAAGTAGACGCCGCGCGGCATGAGCTGCTCGGCATCGCTGACGAAAACGTCTTTGAACGCCAGGTTGCGGCTCACCGTGCCACGCATGCCCATCGGGTCCCATTCGCCGCTGATGGAGAAGCCTTCGCTGGTGGCGGGCACGCTGATGTAGAGCGTGTCGCGCGCGTCGGGGTGGTCATCGCCCTTGTCTTCGGTGCACAGAATGCCGTAGTAGTCGGCCGCGCCCGACAGGCTCGCCCAGATTTTGCGTCCGTTGATCAGCCAGCCGCCGTCGACCTTTTTCGCGCTGGTGCCAAACGGCGCGCGGCCCGCAGCAGCGGCCGTGCCTTCGCTGAAGGGTTGGGCGTAGAGGGCGCCGCGGTTGACGATCCGGTCAAAGTGCAGCTCGCGCCGCTCGGCGTGTTCGGCGCGCTCGGTGGCGCTCATGGCAATGCCATCGGCCAGCACCCCGGTCCACATGGTGGAGCAGATGTGCATGTTCCAGGTCAGCGCCGTGGCGCCGCAAAAGCGCCCGATTTCCGCCGCGACCATCATGTAGGTCGCGTAGTCGGCGCCCAGGCCGCCGTGGCTGGTGGGCACGCAGAGCCGCAGAAAACCGGCTTCGCGCAAGTCCTGGTAGTTGGCAAACGGAAAGCTGGCCTCTCGGTCCCATTCGGGGGCGCGCGCGGCGAAAGTGTCGCGGCCCAACATGTGGGCGCGGGTCAGCAGGTCGCGCTGCAAAGGCGTGAAAGCCATGTCGCCCACAGCGGGGGTGAAAGGCAGGCTGGCTGCTTGGGGGGTGGCCATGGTGTCTCCTCTGGTGGGTTGGGGGCCTGTGCACACGCGCTGGCCGATCGCCGGCGGGGACAGGCTCAGTGGTGATCCGGCAGCGGCTTGGGCCAGGGTTCGCGCAAAAAGTTGAGCACCAGGGCATCAAATTCATCCGGCGCTTCCAGGTTCATCAAATGCCCCATGCCGGCCAGCTCGGCGTAGCGCGCGCGCGGAATGCTGTCCGCCATCTGTTTCATCACGGTGGGTGCGGCCACGCGGTCGAACTCGCCACCGATGAGCAAGGTGGGCACGCGGATCTGCGCCAGTTCGGCCTGGCGGTCAAAGCGCACCAAGGCGTCGAGCGCGCGCCGGTAGGTGGCGGCGGGCACACCGGCCATGCAGTGTTCGGCCAGGCGCGCACCTTCGGGCATGGCGCCCGGCCCGACCATCTTGGGCACCAGCATTTGCGCCACTTCGGCCATGCTTTTGCCCGCGTCCAATGGGGCGGTGCGCGCCGCCACGAATTGCCCGGCCCAGGCCTGCGCGGCCTGGCCGTCGCTGCGCTTGCCAAAGGCCGCCGAGGTGCCGCACAGGATCAGGCGGCGCACCTTGTCGGGCCGCCGCGCCACCACCTCCTGCGCCACCATGCCGCCCATGCTGTGACCCAGCAACACCAGGCCGCCGGTGGCGTCGGGGCTGTGCCCGCTGGGCAGGCGCGCTTCCGATTCCAGCAGCTGGTCGATCAAGTCGATGCAACTTTCGGCCAGAGCCTTGAAGGTATAGGGTTCGACCGGCGGGCTGTAGCCATAACCCGGCATGTCCCAGGCCACGGCGCGGTAGCCCGCCGAGGCAAAGCTCTCGACCTGCGGTGAAAACGCCATGTGACCGCCGCCAATGCCGTGCAACATCAGAATGGTCGGGCCCGAGCCCAGGGTGGTGAATTTGGTCATCGGCAAAACGGGGTTCAAACGGTGGGGAGGTCCAGCACGCGCCCGGCCTGCACCACCGGGGTGTCGTCGAGCAGCACGGTGCAATGGCGCATGGGCAGGTCGAAGTGGGCCTGGGTGAAGCGCCCGGCGGTTTCGTTGGCGCCGGTGCTGTAGAGAAAATTACCAGCAAAGGCGCGCAGCTCGGTGCCGTTGAAATCGCGTTTGTCGTACAAGGCCATGCTGTCCCAGCGGGCGGACTCGTTCAAGCCGTAGCCCACATGGCTCACGGCGTAGGCTGGTGCCCCCACGCTCCTCCGCTGCGCGGGTCGCTGCCCCCCGAGGGGGCTCGTTTCACCTTGGGGCGGCCCGGCGGTGAAACGGTCCTCGTCTGCCCAGGCGGCGAAATGGCTGCGCATGAGTTCGGCGTCCACGCCGCTGCCGTCTATGTGCACTACATGGTCGTTCTGGATCGTCAGGGTGATGGGGCTTTCGATGTAGCGCTTGAAACTCAGGTTCACATCGCCCACGTCCAGTACCAGGGTGCCGTTCACGCTGCCCGTCGCCGGAAAGGCCAGCACCAGCCCGCCGGGCCAGTGGGTCAGCGTGCCGGGACGGGTGGTGCTGCCCCAGTTGCCGCCGGTCACCGCGTCCTGCAGGCCAATGGACAAATCGGTACCGGCCTCGGAGGTCACGCGCATGCGGCGGGCCGCGCGCAGCCGCTTCACATGCGCCTTCACCCGCGCCTCGGTGGCGTCGTCGGGCAGCAGCCGCGCCAGCGCTTCCGGGTGTTCGTTGCTCACGTAGACGATGCGCGGTTGGGTGCTGCCATTGCCCTGGAGAATGGCGGGCAGTTCGGGCGCGTGCATCAGGCCTTCGACCGTGCAATCGACCACCAGGGCGCAGGCCTGCAGCGCGGCGATCACCGGCGCCATCTGCTGGATGGCGGGGCTGGCGCCATTCGATCGCGTGAGCGGCGCGCCGGTGCTGAACACCGACGGTAAGGTGAGCATGAACACCTGGGCGCCGAGGCGGGCCGCCGCCAGCCGGGCCAGCTCGGGCAACACGGCCCGGCTTTGGGTTTCGGCCAGGATGGCGACGCTGTCACCCGCTTGCAGCGCGCAGCGCCGCAGCACGGCCTCAAAAGCGTCGACCCAGGCGGGTTCGGTGCGTTCCTGCAGCATGTTGTCTCCGGTTGTTGCCCGTCCAAAACCACGGGACTGTCAAAATGCCTGCATGCCGCTGGCCGCGCAATGGCAATTTCTCACGACCAGCGGTTTGCATTATTCATGAATTTTCATATAAATTCCACCCATGTCTCCTGCCCGTTCCGCTGGTCACCAGGCCCGCCCGCCCGACTTCTCGACCCACGACTTCCGTGCGTCGCTGGGGATGTTCGCGACCGGCGTGACCATCGTGACGGCACGCACGGCCAGCGGTGAACTGGTGGGCCTGACCGCCAACTCCTTCAACTCGGTGTCGCTGGACCCGCCCCTGGTGCTGTGGAGCCTGGCGCGCGTGGCCGGCTCGATGGCGGTGTTTGCCAACGGCTCGCACTACGCCATCAACGTGCTGGGCGCCGACCAGCAAGCCCTGGCAGAAGGCTTTGCGGCCCGCGACACCGACCGTTGGGCGGGTGTCGCCTTCACCGACGGCGTGAGCGGCGCGCCGCTGTTGGCCGGCGCGGCGGCCACGTTCGAATGCTTCAACCGCAGCCAGTACGTCGAGGGTGACCACGTGATTTTTGTGGGTGAGGTCGAACGCTGCCGCCACCGCGCCGAAGCCTCACCGCTGCTGTTCCACGGCGGCCGGTTTTACGCCGAACACCCCTTGTAAACCGGTTCGCCATGCCGCAGTCGGTCATTCCCCAGCTCCGCATCACACAAGCGGCACGCAGCCTGGCGTTCTACGTGGAGCAACTCGGTTTTGTGGTCGACTGGCAGCACCAGTTCGAGCCGGGCTTTCCGCTTTTTTTCCAGATCACACGCAACGGCCAGACCCTGTTTCTGACCGAACACGCGGGCGATTGCGAGCCCGGTGGGGCGGTGTATTTCCACGTGCCCGATGCCACCGCCTGCCACGCCGCTTTCGCCGCGCGCGGCGTGGTGGCCGCCACGCCGCCGCAACACACACCCTGGGGCACGGTGGAATTTCTGCTGCGCGATCCGGACGGCAACCGGCTGCGTTTTGCCACCCACCCAGAATCCGGCGACGCCGCCTGATGGCCACCCGCTTCATCGACAACTACCTGGGCTATCTGCTCGGCCAGGCCAACCACGCCTTGTTCAAGGCGTTTGACGCCCAGGTGCGCCAGGCCGGCCTGGGCTCGCTGGAATGGCGGGTGCTGGCCACGCTGCTCGAACAGCCGCCGATGTCGATCGGCCAGTTGACCGACGAGGTGTTGAGCCAGCAACCCACGGTGACCAAGCTGGTACAGCGCCTGGCGGCACAGGGCTGGCTCAGCCTGTGCGACGACCCGGCAGACCAGCGGCGCACGCTGGTGGCCATCACCGCGCAAGGCCAGGCCAAGGTGGCGCCGCTGATCGATGTGGCGCAAGCGCACGAGGTGCAGAGCCTGGGCGGCATGAGCCCGGCCGAGGTGCAACGGCTGAAAACCCAGTTGCGTCGGCTCGCCGGCCGATCGTGAGCCGCTGCGCCAGAATGCGTTGCCATGACACCTGCACCCGCCGCCCGGCAACGCCACGCCCACCTCGACACCCTGGCCATCGTGCTGCTGGTGGTGTGTTGCGCTTTTTGGGGCTTTCAACAAATCCTCATCAAGACCACGGTGGGTGAAGTGCCGCCGCTGTGGCAAGCCACGCTGCGCTTCTGGGGCGCCACGCTGCTGCTGTGGCTGTGGTGCCGGGCTCGCGGCGTGCCGCTGTTCCAGCGCGACGGTTCGCTCAAAGCCGGTCTGCTGGCGGGTACCTTGTTCGCCGGCGAGTTCGCGGCCATCTACCTCGGGCTCATGCACACCAGCGCCTCGCGCCTCACGGTGTTCCTCTACACCAGCCCCTTTGTGGTGGCGCTGCTGCTGCCCCGCGTGGTGCCCAGCGAAACCCTGCGGCGGGTGCAGTGGATCGGCCTGGTGATGGCTTTTGTGGCGGTGGCCGTGGCCTTCAGCGAAGGCTTCGTGCAAAGCTCCCCGGTGGTCGGCCAGTGGCGCGGCGACGCGCTGGGCCTGGGCGCCGGCCTGCTCTGGGGCCTGACCACGCTCACCATCCGCAGCAGCGTGCTGAGCGATGCGAGCGCCGAAAAAACCCTGTTCTACCAAGTGGCCGTTACGGCCGCCGTGGCGCCCCTGCTCTCGCTGGGCCTGGGCGAAACCTGGTCGCTCGCTTATTCGGCACAGGCCTGGGGTTCGCTGGGCGTGCAAACGGTGGTCGGCGCCTTTGCCAGCTACCTGACCTGGATGTGGATGCTGCGCCACTACCCCGCCACACAAATGGCCACCTTCACGTTTCTCACCCCCGTGTTCGCGCTGGTGTTTGGCGTGGTCTTGCTGGGCGAGCCGCTGACCCTGCAGCTGGTGCTGGCCCTGGTGGGTGTGGCGGTGGGAATTGTGCTGGTGAACCGGCGGCCCCAGATGCCGGGCTGAGCTCAGACCACCGGTTGCAGCGGTTCAGCGCTGCGTGCGGGCCCAGGCCTCGTAGCGGGCCTTGTTTTCTTCGTTCGGCGGGTACAGGCCGGGCAGTGGCAGGCCAGCATCCACCTGCGTCATGATCCAGCCCTCCAGCCGCTCCTGCTCCACCGCTGCGGCGATCACGTCGTCGAGCACATCGGCGGGGATCAGCACCGCGCCGTCCGCATCGACCACCACCACGTCGTTCGGAAACACCGCCACGCCGCCGCAGCCAATGGGTTCCTGCCAGCCCACAAAGGTGAGTCCCGCCACCGACGCGGGCGCCGCCGTGCCCTGGCACCAGACCGGCAGACCGGTGCCCAGCACACCCGCCAGATCGCGGATCACACCGTCGGTCACCAGCGCGGCCACACCGCGCTTTTGCATGCGGGCGCACAAGATGTCGCCAAAAATGCCGGCATCGGTCACACCCATGGCATCGACCACGGCGATACAGCCCTCGGGCATGGCCTCGATGGCGGCCCGGGTGGAGATGGGCGAGGCCCAGGACGCGGGCGTGGCCAGGTCTTCGCGCGCGGGCACAAAGCGCAGCGTGAAGGCGCGCGCCACCAATCGTGGCTGACCCGGCTGCAGCGGTTTGGCACCGCGCATCCACACATTGCGCAGCCCTTTCTTGAGCAGCACGGTGGTGAGCGTGGCGGTGGTGACGCCAGTCAAGGTTTGAACGATTTTGGGATCTAGTGGCAGCGGATCGGTACCCATGGAAGGACTCCTGTGTGTCTATGTCGGAGCTCCATTGTCGGGTGAAAACCGCCGGTCACCGCCGTGGGCGGCTCCGCTGGCGCCACAGGCGAAACGCTAGGAGCCTGCGCGGCAGAAGGCGTCGAAAGCGAAAATCGCCCCCAGCGAGGACAGTTTTTGCGGGATGTGCAGCCCCATAGCCCGGCTATGGGGCAAATAGACGGTGAAAAATGGACCGCTGCGGGCGATTTGCAGCCGACGCCTCTTCTACCGCGCAGGCTCCTAGGTCGCGGGACGGGCCACAGACGGCGCACGGCCCAGGTGGGTTCCGGAATCCAGCATCAGGAGTTCACCCGTCACGGTTCGGGCCCCGTCGATCAGCCAGACGATGGCCTCGGCCACGTCTTCGGCTGTGCACGCCCGCCCAAGTGGAGCGCTCTGTTCGTACTGCGCCTTGATCTTGTCGAAGCTCTCCTGCCCCACGCCGTCGACAAACCAGCGCGTCGAGATCAGGCCGGGACAAACCGCGTTGACGCGGATCGCTGGCGCCAGGCTGCGCGCCAGATGGAGGGTGAGCGAATTGACCGCGCCCTTGGACGCGATATAGGCCACCGAGGAGCCCGTGCCCAGCACGCCGGCGATGGACGAGACGTTGACGATCGCGCCGTTGACGGCCTTCAGGTGCGGCACACAGGCGCGCACCATCTGGAAGGCGCCGACCACATTGACGCCGAAGATTTTCTGAAACGTGTCCGCGTCCAGCGCATCCCAGTTGGAGACGCCGGCAAACGACGTGATGCCGGCGTTGTTGACCAGCGCATCGATGCGACCCCAGC
>NZ_JBFJMY010000201.1:0-7329 GCF_041633695.1 Hydrogenophaga sp. | reverse complement strand
GGGCTCAGCAGAGCGTCGATGGGCTTGAGGTCGTCCGCTGCCAGTTGCCCGCTGGCTTGCTTCAAGCGCAGACTGCCCAGCAACACGTTGTAGCGGGCCCGGGCGAGATCGCGCTTGGTTTGGAACAACTGGCTTTGGGCGTTGAGCACGTCGATGTTGATGCGCACGCCCACCTGGTAGCCCAGCTTGTTGGCATCGAGCGCGCTCTGGCTGGACGCCTCTGCCGCTTCCAGCGCCTTCACCTGGCCCTGGCCGGACAGCACGCCAAAGTAGGCCGCGCGCACGGCCTGGCCCACGCCACGTCTCGCGGCATCGAGGTCGGAGCGCGCCTTGTCTTCCAGCGCCAGGGTTTCTTTGACCCGGTTCTGGATCGCGTAGCCGGCGAACAGTGGCATGTTCAATTGCACGCCCACACTGGCCGTGTTGTTGCGCACATTGCCTGGGATGGCGGCCACACCCGAAGGCGCGCGGGCGACCTGGTATTGGCCCACGAGGTCGACGGTGGGCTGGTGACCGGCCTCGGCTTTGCGGGTTTCCAGGCGGGCGATTTCCAGCCCTTTGGCGGCTTGCAGAATCGATGGCGACGCCGCTTCGGCCTGGTTGACCCAGGCTTGCGGATCGGCAGGTTGCAGCGCGGGCAGGGCCACGGGTGCGGCCAGCGGTTTGGGTGCCACACCGGCGCGCCCCACCAATTGGTCCAGCGCCAGGCGCTTGACGCGCAAATCGTTTTCGGCGGCGATTTCCTGGGCCAGCACCAGGTCGTAGCGGGCCTGGGCCTCGCGCGAGTCGGTGACGGTCGAGGTACCGACTTCAAAATTGCGTTTGGCGGCGGCGAGCTGCTCGGCCACGGCGGTTTTTTGAGCCTGCACAAAAGCCAGGGTGTCTTGGGCGGCCAGCACATCGAAATAGGCCTGCGTGCTGCGCACGATCAGGTCTTGCTCGGCTGCGCGCAATTGCGCGGTGGCGATCTCGACGCTGCGCTGACCCTGTTCGTAGGTCAGCTGGTTGGCGGGCCGGTACAGCGGTTGGCTGGCCGAGAGCGTCACGCTCTGGTTGTTGCTGTTGCTGTCGAGCGCGGCCACACTGCTGTCGCGCCGCGCCCAGTTGGCGGCGGCGGCCAGACCGGCCTGCGGCAGCAGACCCGCTCGGGCTTGTTCTGCTTTGGCCAGGTTGGCTTCGTACTGCGAACGTGCCGATAAAAAGCTGGCGTCAAAACCGCGCGCGGTTTCAAACACCTCGGCCAGGCTCTGGGCCTGCACCGCGGTGCTCGCTCCCAGCGCCATCAAGATGCCCGCCGCCAACCGGCTCAGGCCGAGCAGGTGGTGGGCAGGGTGGGGCTGGGCTGAACGAGGCGGCATGGAAGTTCCTTGGGGTAGGGCGGAAAAATGCGGGCAGTGCGTGGAGCTGAACTGGCGGTCAATACACCGGTACGCTGGGGTCGAATTCCTGCGACCAGGCGTTGATGCCGCCGTGGATGTTGACCACCGAGGTGAAGCCTTGGTTCATGAGGAATTGCGCCACCTGGGCGCTGCGCGCGCCGTGGTGGCACAAGCAGGCGATCGGGCGCTCCTGGTCCAGTTCGGCGTGGCGCTCGGGCACGCTGCGCATGGGCATGGCCAGCAGTTCAAAGCCCTCGGGTTTGACGCTCGAGGTCTGCAGCTCCCAGGGCTCGCGCACGTCCAGCACCAGCGGCAGTGGGCCGCCGGCTTGCGTGGTTTGTTGCAACCAGTCCTTGAGTTGGGCGGGGTGGATGGCGATCATGGGGCGGGCCTATGTGTGTGGAGGTGGCGCAGCGGGTGCGGGTCGGGCTTGGGACTTCGGAGTTAGAAGTGGAAGCGCGAGGGCTCGGGGAAATTCTGCAGGCGTGGGACGATGGTGTCCCAGGGCTGGACCGTCTGATACGACGCGTCACCGGTGCGGGTCACGATGGTGGCGCGCATGACGGGCTCGTACCCGACGATGGCCGCGAGGCGACCGCCCTTGGCCAGCAGCGACAACAAGGCCGCGGGTATCTCGGCCACCGATCCGCTGAGCAGCACAACGTCGTAGGGTGCTTCGGTGGCGCAGGCCGCGAACTGGTTGGCCGCTGCGTCGGCGCAGCGCACGTCGACATTGAGCATGCCGGCTTGTTGCAGATGGGCGCGCGCGGTACGGGCCAAAGCTTCGTCGATCTCGAGCGAGACCACACGTTGCGCCAGGCTGCCCAGCAAGGCCGCCATGTAGCCGCTGCCGGTGCCGATTTCCAGCACCTTGTCGGTGGGCTGGACCGCGAGCTCTTGCAACAGGCGGGCTTGCACCCGGGGCGCGAGCATCACCTGGCCTTCGACGGCGGGTTGTGTCAAGGGCAGTTCCATGTCGGCGAATGCCAGATTTCGGTGGGCGGTTGGCGCGAAATCCTCGCGCGGCACCTGCGCCAACAAGGCCAGCACCTGGGCGTCCAGCACCTCCCAGGGCCGGATCTGTTGCTCGATCATGTTGAAGCGGGCCTGGTCCATGCTCAGGGACGACGGGGTGGCGGTTGCAGTCATGGTTTCATACTCCGGTGGGTACATTGTCCGATCCTGATCCATTTTACCGAGGGTCGGTGAGGGCTTGAGACGGTTCAGGGGTGGCGGGCGCAGGGCTCAAGCCCAGGCGTTTGCGCACCCAGTTGGCCAGATCGTCCATGTAGCAGTAGACCACCGGCACCACCACCAGCGTCAGCAGCGACGAGGTGATGACGCCGCCGATCACGGCCTGGCCCATGGGGGCGCGCTGCTCCGATCCTTCGGTGAGGGCAAAGGCCAGAGGCACCATGCCAAACACCATGGCCAGCGTGGTCATCAAAATGGGGCGCAGCCGCACCCGGGCCGCCATCAGCAGAGCGGCTTCGCGCGCCAGCGGCGCCGCGCCATCGAGCCCGCGACGCGCGCGGATGGCGAAATCCACCAGCAAGATCGCGTTCTTGGTCACCAGACCCATCAGCAAGACGATGCCGATCACCGAGAACATGCTCAGGGTGGAGCCGAACATCAGGAGCGTGAGCACCACGCCGATCAGCGTGAGTGGCAACGAGGTCATGAGTGCCAGCGGCTGCAAGAAGCTCTGGAACTGGCTGGCCAGAATCATGTAGATGAAGATGATGGCCATGACCAGTGCCGACACCGCGTAGCCAAACGACTCCTGCATGTTCTTGGTCGAACCGCCGAACTCGTAGCGGTAACCGGGCGGGAAGCTCATGCCGTCCAGGGCTGTGCGGATCTCGTTGGACACATCGCCCGCCGAGCGGCCATACACGTTGGCGTTGATCGACACCTCGCGGTTCAGGTTGCGCCGGTTGATCTGGTTCGGGCCGATGGATTCCGTGACATCGGCGATCTGGCCCAGGCGCACCACCCGTGCGCTGCCGTCGCTGGCGGTGCCGACCACGAAGGGCAGTTGCAGCAGGTCGGCGGTGCGCTCGCGCATCTCGGGCGCGAGCCGCACGTTCACGTCGTAACTCTGTCCGTCCATGGCACGCCAGTTGCCCACGGTTTGGCCCGCGACCAGGGTGCGCAGGCTGCTCGCGACGGCGCTGGTGTTCAGGCCCAGGTCCGAGGCCAGTTCGCGGCGGATCTGCACATCCACGGTCGGCTTGTCGGGCTTGACGCTGGCGTCGATGTCGACCAGGCCCACGATGGGGCGTATGCGCTCCGTCACCGCTTGGGTGAGGCGCTCCAGCTCGGCGAGGTCGTCGCCCTGGAGCGAAAACTCGATTTGTTTGTTGCCACCCACCGAATCGAGCAGACCCGCATGGGTCACGGTGATGCCGGGCACACTGCGCAGGCGCTCGCGCAACTGGGCCGACATGGCGTCGGCGCTCAAGCTGCGCTGCTTGCGGTCCACCAAGCGTATGAACACGTTGGCGTAGATTTTTCCTTGTGCGTTGCCGGTGTTGATGGTCGAGAGCGTGTAGTCCACTTCTTTGAACCCGCGCAAGATGGCTTCGACTTCGCGCGTTTTCGCTTCGGTCGCCTGCAGCGAAGAACCCACCGGCGTGTGGAAGGTGAGCGAGGTTTCCGAGAAGTCGGCCTTGGGGACGAACTCGGTGCCCAGCAGCGGCACGATGAACAGGCTGCCGACAAAGGTGGCCAGTGCCAGTGCCAAGGTGGCGAGCTTGTGCTGGAGCGACCAACGCAGAGTGCTTTGGTAGACCTCGACCAGATCGTCCTGCATGCGGTCGAACCAGCCGGTCACGCGGCCAATGGTTTTGTCGTAAAGCGTGACCGGTTCGGTGCGTTTTCCGTGTTTGTCGATCTCAGGGTCGTGCCAGATGCTGGAGAGCATGGGGTCGAGCGTGAAGCTGACAAACATGGAGATCAGCACGGCGGCCACCATGGTGATGCCGAACTCGTGGAAGAACTTGCCGATGATGCCGCCCATGAAACCAATGGGCAGGAACACCGCCACGATGGACATGGTGGTGGCCAGCACCGCCAGACCAATCTCTTGCGTGCCATCCATCGCCGCGTTATAGGGCGTTTTGCCCATTTGCACGTGCCGCACAATGTTCTCGCGCACCACGATGGCGTCGTCGATCAGCAAACCCACCGACAGCGTGAGCGCCATCAGCGTGATCATGTTGATGGTGAAGCCAAACAGGTTCATCACAAAAAACGTGCCGATCAACGCGATCGGCAGCGTGAGGCCGGTGATGACGGTGGAGCGCCAGGAATTCAGGAACAGAAAGACGATCAGCACCGTCAGCAACGCGCCTTCGATCAGCGTGCGGCGCACGTTTTCGACCGATACGCGTATCGGGCGCGAACCGTCGGCAATCGGCTCCAGGCGCACGCCAGGCGGTAGCTCGGCGCGCATGCCGTCCATGGCGGCTTTCAAACCATCGGTGACGGCGATGGTGTTTTCGTCTTGCGCCTTTTGCACTTGCAGCAGCAAGGTGCGTTCGCCGTTGTAGAGCGCCAGGTTCTCCACTTCTTCGATGCCGTCGCTCACCCGCGCCACCTGCGCCAGCGTGATGGCACTGCCACCCCGGCGCGCGACGATGATGGATTCAAAGTCCTTGGGGTTTTTCAAACGCGAGAGCACTTGCACCACGCGTTCGCGCTCCCGGGTCTTGAGCGTGCCCACCGGCAAGTCCTGGTTTTCGCTGCGCACCGCGCTGGTGATCTGTTCGGCTGTGACGCCCAGGGCCTGCATGGCGCCGGGGTCGAGGTCGATGTTGATGGCCCGGTGCGAACCGCCCACCAGCGTGACCGAGCCCACGCCGGGCACATTTTCCAGCCGCTTCTTGAACACTTGTTCGGCCCAACTGGTGAGTTCCACCGCAGTGGGCAGCTTGCGCGCCGCGTCGGGCTGCGTGGCGGTGGTGTCCGGCAATACCGCCACCGACCAGATCGAGCGGCTGGCCGGATCGAAGCGCAGCACGCGCGGCTCTTTGACTTCGGTGCGGAACGAGGGGCGCAGGATGGCGACTTTTTCGCGCACATCGTCGGCGGCCTTGCGCCCGCTCACGTCCAGTTTGAATTCGATGATGACGGTGGACTGGCCTTCGAAGCTGCGCGAGGTCAGGGCGTTGACGCCCGAAATGGCGTTGACCGCTTCTTCCACCTTTTCAGTGACCTCGGTCTCCACAATCTCCGGTGAGGCGCCGGGGTAGTCCGTGACCACGACCACCACCGGAAAGTCGATGTTGGGGAATTGATCGACCTGCAGGCGCTGAAACGAGAACAGGCCCAGCACCACAAAGGCGATCATCACCATCGTGGCGAAAACGGGGTTGCGCAACGAGACCTGGGTGAACCACATGGCGGTGCTTTCTCAGCGCGTCGCCGTGGCCGCGTCGGCACCAGCGGCGGCGTCGGCCCCACCAGCAGCTGCGTCAGGCGCATCGGGCATGCGCACGGCGGTGCCGGCCCGTATCAGGCCGGCTTGCGAGCGCAACACAGGGGTGCCAGCGGGCACCTCGGTGAGCGCGACCATGGGCTCGGTGTCCACCAAGCCGCGTACCGTCGCCGCCACCGTCACGTGTTCCACCACGCCAGCGCGCACCACTTGCACATAGGGCTGCGGTTTGTCGTTGCGCACGGTCGACAGCGGAACCGCCAGCGCCGACCGCTGGCCGGTCACGATCTGGGCCTGCACAAACAGGCCTTGGCGCATGCCCATGGCGGGCGGCACCTTCAAATAGACCAGCACGCTGCGGCTACCGGCTTGCACACTGGGGCTGATGCGCGCCACTTGCGCCTCCACGGTTTGCGCCAGACCTTCCACGCGCAAGTGGGCTTTTTGCCCGACTTGTACCGATGCCGCATCGGCCGGGGAGAGCGCGGCTTCGAGTTCGAAGCTGCTCAGATCCACCACCTCCAGAATGCGCGCATCCAAGCCCACACGCTCGCCGTTTTGCACCAGCCGCGCGGCGACCTGGCCGCTCAAGGGCGAGCGCAACACGGTGTCGGTCAGCGCTTTGTGCGCGATCGCCAAGGCCGCCAAAGCGGCCTGGTGGTTGGCTTCGGCGCCATCCTGGTTGGCGCGGGCGGTTTCCAGCGCCGTGTTTGAGATGAACCCCTGACGCACCAGCGACTGGTTGTTGTCCAGCGTGCGCCGCGCGATGCTCAGCTGCGCCTGGGCCGACTGCGCTTGTTGCTCGGCTTGCCGCACGCGGGCCTGGGCCTCGGTGCTGTCCACGCGGGCCACCACCTCGCCAGCACGCACCGTGTCGCCCTCGCGCTTGCTCAAGCCCTGCAACTCGCCCACCGCACGCGCTTTGATGACCGCCGACTGCATGGCCTTGAGCGAGCCCGAGGCGCTCACCGTTTGCGCCAGTTGCTGCTCTTGCACCACTACCACATCTTGTGGTGTCAGGGCGTATATGGGCGCTTCTTTCAAGCTGGCTGCGGCCTGCTGGGCCGCCTCTTGCAGGCTCTTGCGTTTTTGCAGCGTGCGGGCCGCACCCAGTCCCAGCGCCACGATCAAGGCCGCCAGCAGCACCCACTTCAACCACGGGCGGCGGGGGCGGCTGGAATCCATGTCTGAAACGGTGTTCATGTCTGAAGCGGTTTGCGTGGGGGTTTGGGCGCCGGTTGGGCGCTGGGCAGATGGTCGGGGCGGACCTTCATGCCGTTGAGCAACAAATCCACCTGGCTGTTGATGAAGCCGATGGGGTCGAGCTGTTCGGCTGCTGCGCAACAAGGCGTCATGGCGTGTTTCCACATCAGCAGAAAAATCATGGGTGCGATCAGGCTGTAGATCGCAAAGTCCATGTTCATGGGGCGCAGTTCACCGCGGTCCACGCCGCGCTGCAAGATGCGCCGTATCAGCTCGTTGCCGGGCTGGATCACCTCGTCCTGGTAG
>NZ_JBFJMY010000200.1:0-7334 GCF_041633695.1 Hydrogenophaga sp. | reverse complement strand
GTGAGCGCCGGCTACGAGGCACTGGCTGCCGCACCGCCCCGGCGCTCAAGCCACTAGGGCCGGCGCCATGCAAGCCCTCAGGCCAGGGCCTGCACGGCGATCAACCCCAGTCGACACACACGGTTGTTGCGCTGCAGCTTGGTGACGCTGCGGTTCTGCGGTCAGAATCGCGGCCAGCTGCATATTTGCACCACAACAAACTCGGAGTTCTCGCATGGGCATGTTCACCTGGACAGAAAAATCTTCGGCCACGCTGGAAGGCGGCGGCGTGATCGGCCCCGACGAACGCCTGCCCTGGCCGTCCACCGCCGTCATGGGCGCGCAGCACCTGATCGCCATGTTCGGCGCCACGGTGCTGGCGCCCATCCTCATGGGCTTTGACCCCAACGTCGCGGTCCTCATGAGCGGTATAGGCACGCTGATCTTTTTCTTCATGACCGGCGGCCGGGTGCCCAGTTACCTCGGCTCCAGCTTCGCCTTCATCGGCGTGGTGATCGCCGCCAGCGGTTACGCCGGGCCTGGGCCGAACGCCAACATCGGTCTGGCGCTGGGCGGCATCGTCGCCTGCGGCGTGGTCTACACCGCCATTGGCGCCCTGGTGCAGGTGGTGGGCACGGGTTGGATCGAGCGGCTCATGCCACCCGTGGTCACCGGCTCGGTGGTGGCCGTGATCGGCCTGAACCTGGCCGGCATCCCGATCAAGAACATGGCACCGACCAATTTCGACGCCTGGATGCAGGCCATCACCTTTGTGAGCGTGGCGCTGGTGGCCGTGTTCACCAGCGGCATGCTGCAACGCCTGCTGATCTTGATGGGTTTGATCGTCGCCAGCCTGATCTACGCCGTGCTCACCAACGGCCTGGGCCTGGGCACGCCCATGGATGTGTCGGGCATTGCCTCCGCCGCCTGGATCGGCCTGCCACGCTTCAGCGCGCCGGTGTTCAGCGCCAGCGCGATGTTGCTGATTGCACCGGTGGCCATCATTCTGGTGGCCGAGAATCTGGGCCACATCAAGGCCGTGACCGCCATGACCGGCAAGAACCTCGACCCCTACCTGGGCCGCGCCTTCATGGGCGACGGCATCGCCACCATCGTGGCGGGCAGCGCGGGCGGCACGGGCGTGACCACCTACGCGGAGAACATCGGCGTCATGGCCGCCACCAAGATCTATTCCACCGCCGTGTTCTTCGTCGCCGCGCTGATGGCCATTGTGCTGGGCTTCAGCCCCAAGTTCGGCGCCGTGATCCAGGCCATTCCCCTGCCGGTGATGGGCGGCGTGTCGATTGTGGTGTTCGGCCTGATCGCCATCGCGGGCGCCAAGATCTGGGTCGACAACAAGGTGGATTTTTCGAACAACAAGAACCTGCTGGTGGCCGCCATCACCCTGGTGCTGGGCACCGGCGACTACACCCTGAAGTTCGGCGACTTCGCGCTGGGCGGCATCGGCACCGCGACCTTTGGCGCGATCATCCTGTACGCCCTGCTGAACCGGCGCGCCTGAACCGCTGTCCCCAGGGGACCGTTCGGGCGGAACCTGTCGAAGCCCTGCGTGCAAGGCATGCCCTGGGCGAGACTCAGGGCAAACCCCCATGTCCGCAGTAAGTGGCTATTACCCCCGCTTGGGGCCCGCCGCCAAAAATCAAGGCTTCTTTCACCCCCCTAGGAGACCAGCATGGGCAAGAAGCTGTTGATGATTTGTGGCGACTACTGCGAAGACTACGAAACCATGGTGCCGTTCCAGGCGCTGCAAGCCGTGGGCCACACGGTGCACGCGGTGGCGCCCGACAAGAAGGCGGGCGATTTCATCCACACCGCCATCCACGACTTTGAGGGCGCGCAGACCTACAGCGAAAAGCCCGGCCACCGCTTCACCCTCAACGCCAGCTTCGCCGACGTCAAGCCCGAGAGCTACGACGGTTTGGTCATCCCCGGCGGGCGCGGGCCTGAGTACCTGCGCATGCACGCCAAGGTGGTGGCCATGGTGAAACACTTCACCGGCAGCGGCAAGCCGGTGGCGGCGGTGTGCCACGGCGCGCAGTTGCTGGCCGCCACGGGCGACATCAAGGGCCGCACCATCTCGGCCTACCCGGCCTGCCAGGTCGAGGTGGAGCTGGCCGGTGCCACCTACGCCAACATCGAGGTCGACCAGGCCGTGACCGACGGCCCCTTTGTGACGGCACCGGCCTGGCCCGCACACCCGGCCTGGATCGCCCAGTTTCTGGCCGTGCTGGGCACCCGGATCAGCCATTGAAAAGCAGACCCAGCAGGCCGACAATGGCCGGCCCACCACCACAGGAGAGCCGCCATGTGTGAAGTCTTCATCAGCGCCAACCCCGACAGCTACGCCAGCCGCACACGCTCGGTGCGGCTGCACGGTGTGGTGACCAGCATCCGGCTGGAGAACCTGTATTGGGACGTGCTCGAAGAGATCGGTCTGCGCGACGGCATGGCGGTGGTGCAGCTGATCGAGAAGCTGTACGACGAGCTGGTGGCGGCGCGCGGCGAGGTGGGCAACTTTTCGTCCTTCCTGCGCGTGAGCGCGCTGCGCTACATGGCGCTGCAAGCGCACGACCGCATTCCCATGGACAACGCCATCCCCATCCGCTCGCTGGACGCCGCAGCCGTGCTGCACGCCCTGCCCGCGCACTGGGCCTTGCCGGGCCGCGAAGCAAAAAGCAGCGTGGTGGCCTTGCGCCGCAAGGGCTGAGAAGTTCGCCGGGCCGCCGGTTGCCACAGGCGACGGCGGCCTGCGCGGCGGCGCGCTACAGTCGGGTTTGTCCCCATCAACCCGAGTGAGCCACGCCATGCCGATCTGGAAACAAGCCATCTCTTGCGACATCCTCAACAAAATCAGCGAGGGCACGGCCAACCAGCACCTGGGCTTTGAGTTCCTGGAGGTGGGCGACGACTTCATCGTGGGCCGTGTGCCGGTGGACCACCGCACCATCCAGCCCTATGGCCTGCTGCACGGCGGCGTGAGCGTGGCACTGGCCGAAACCCTGGGTTCGTGCGGTGCGGCGTTTTCCGTGCCCGAGGGCTACCGCGCCGTGGGGCTGGACATCAACGCCAACCACCTCAAGGGTGCCACCAGCGGCTGGGTCACGGGCACGGCGCGGGCGGTGCACATAGGGCGCACCACCCAGGTGTGGCAAATCGATTTGCGCAACGACGCGGGCGAACTGACCTGCGTCTCGCGCATCACCATGGCCATTCTGGCGCCGCGCTGAACGCCCGTTGAGCGCCCCTGCGGCGGGTTCACGCGCGCTCGCAACGCCCCTGCGCGGTGGCCAAGCCACGGAAGTCGCTGGTCCAGCTCTGGGCGGAGGTGTCGATGCGAATGCGTTCGTTGTCCACCGCGGTCAGGATCACCGCGCCCTGGATGGCGAAGGCGTAGACCACCACGCCATCGATGCTCACCGAGCGCACCCGCTTCTGGTCGTAGCCAATCACCACCGTGCGCACCCAGCTGCTGCGCGCGGGCAGGTACACCGCTTCGCAGACCAGTGTGACCTGCGCCTCGGTCTTGGGCTGCACCGGGCTGGTGGCACCCGCCGCGGAGGCCCACCACAGCGCCATGCACAAACCCGACAGCCCGACCCAAGCGGCCGGCCGGTGTTTCACTCGCCACCCGCCTGGGCCAAACGCTCGCTCTTCCAATAAACGTCGTCGCCACCGTGCATGCGGTTGAGCACGCGGGCCAGCACAAACATCAGATCCGATAAACGGTTCAGGTACTGGCGCGGCGCGTCCTTGATGTCCTCGGCATGGCCCAGCGCCACCACCGCGCGTTCGGCCCGACGCGCCACGGTGCGGCACACATGCGCCTGCGAAGCCGCCCGGTTGCCTGCGGGCAAGATGAATTCCTGCAAGCGCGGCAGCTGTTCGTTGTGCTGGGCCAGCGCTTCGTCCAGCGCCAGCACGGCCTCGGCCTTGAGCAGCTCGTAACCCGGGATCGACAGCTCACCGCCCAGGTTGAACAGCTGGTGCTGGATCTCGACCAGCAGCAGGCGCACCTCGGGCGGCAGGTCTTCGCACAACAGCACGCCGATGTGCGAGTTGAGCTCGTCCACGTCGCCCATGGCGTGCACGCGCAAATGGTCTTTCGGCACCCGGGTGTTGTCACCCAGGCCGGTGGTGCCGGCGTCGCCGGTGCGGGTTGCGATCTGGCTGAGTCGGTTGCCCATGGGATGTTCTTTCTATCTGGTGTGTGCGGCCCTCGCGGGCAGAAACGTGCATTGTGCGGGAACCTGCCGCGCTTGCGCTCAAGCCCGTTGGGGTTGGTGTCCGCCATCGGTGCCAGGTTCCCGCTGCCACGCCCAATTTCATTAGATAGAAGGTGTTACACCGCGCGTGCAAGTGTGAGCCATGCAAGCAGATCGTGAGCCAGGAAACACCCGGCAAAAGCGCTGGTCTGGCCGGGCTTTCTGGGCTGAAATCCCCTCTCCTTCAACTTTCAGGAGTTTTTATGAAACGCTTCAGCCAACGGATTTCCGATTTCGAAACCAGCAGCCTCTTGCTCGTCGCCGCCTGGACCCTGGGCGTGGCCAGCACCGCCTTTGCGCAGAACGCGCCCGCTCCGGCACCCGAGAGCGACAAGGCGCTGACAGCCGCCTTCATGGAAGCCGACAAAAACGCCGACGGCAAGATCGACCGCGAAGAAGCCGAGCAGGTGCCGACGCTGGTCGCCAAGTTCCAGCGCATCGATGGCAACGGCGACGGCAGCATCTCGTTCGAGGAATACACCAAAGCCATGAAGATGTAGTCGGCTAGGAGCCTGCGGGCGGGTGGCATTCACAGAGGGGGCGGGCAAAAACACGCCCGCAGGCTTAAACTGGGCACCTATCACAGGAGCTCGCAAAGAGCCCCTCATTGGAGACAACCCATGAATGCCCCCACGCCGTCGGCCCACCTCGCACCCCAAGTTGTTCAACGCGAGGTGCCCGACACCTTGCTCGAAAGTTTGCGCCAGCGCTTCGGCGCGCAATGCTCCACCGCTATGGCGGTACGCGAGCAACATGGTCGCGACGAATCCCCCTATGAAGTGCCGCCGCCTGCTGCGGTCGTGTTTGCGCAAAGCACTCAAGACGTGGCCGACGCGGTCGCCCTGGCGGCAGAACACCGCGTGCCGGTCATTCCCTTTGGTGTCGGCTCTTCGCTCGAAGGCCACTTGCTCGCGGTGCAAGGCGGCATCAGCATCGACCTGGGCCGCATGAGCCAGGTGCTCTCCATCAACGCCGAAGACCTCACGGTGACGGTGCAGCCCGGCGTGACGCGCAAAGCGGTGAACGAGGCGGTGAAAAGCGAAGGCCTGTTCTTCCCCATCGACCCCGGCGCCGACGCCTCCATTGGCGGCATGACCGCCACCCGCGCCAGTGGTACCAACGCCGTGCGCTACGGCACCATGCGCGAAAACGTATTGGCACTGGAGGTGGTGACCGCCAGCGGCGAAGTCATCCGCACCGGCACCCGCGCCAAAAAGAGCAGTGCCGGCTACGACCTCACCCGCCTGATGGTGGGCAGCGAAGGCACGCTGGGCGTGATCACCGAAATCACGCTCAAGCTCTACCCGCTGCCCGAGGCCATTTCGGCCGCCACCTGCTGCTTCCCAAGCATCGAAGCCGCCGTGCGCTGCGTGATCCAGACCATACAGCTCGGCGTGCCGATCGCGCGCTGCGAACTGATCGACGCCGGCACCGTGCGCATGGTCAACACCCACAGCAAGCTGGGCCTGCGCGAAGAACACATGCTGTTGATGGAATTCCACGGCTCGCCCGCGAGCGTGAAAGAGCAAGCGGAAACGGTGCAAGAGATCGCCAGCGAATTCGAGGGCCAAGCCTTCGAGTGGGCGACCACACCCGAAGAGCGCACCCGCCTGTGGACGGCGCGGCACAACGCCTACTTTGCCGCCATCCAGAGCAAGCCGGGCTGCCGCGCCGTGTCCACCGACACCTGCGTGCCCATCAGCAGGCTCGCCGACTGCCTGCTCGACTCGGTGGCCGAAGCCGACGCATCCGGCCTGCCCTACTTTCTGGTCGGCCATGTGGGCGACGGCAACTTCCACTTCGGCTACCTGATCGATCCGGCCGATCCCGAAGAACGGCGCGTGGCAGAAGAGTTGAACCACCAACTGGTGAGCCGGGCGCTCGCGCTGGAAGGCACCTGCACCGGCGAACACGGTGTGGGCCTGCACAAGATGGACTTCTTGCTCACCGAAACCGGCGCCGGTGCGGTGGACATGATGCGCGCCATCAAACGCGCACTCGACCCACACAACATCCTCAACCCGGGCAAGATCTTCACGCTCTGAGCCACGCGGCCGCACAGGTCGTGGTCTGAGCGCTGGGCGAGCGCCGTGTCGCATCGCCCCCCTGTTTAAGGGGGATGCGAGAGCCCGCCAACATGGGAAAGTCACCCCTGCGCGCGCTCGGCGTGTACAGGGGCGCGCCAGACCGCGCGTGCCCCGGATGATCCGAGGCGGATGCCCCGCTCGCCCCCCCATTTTGGCCACCACCGCCGCAAACAGATCGCTATACTGGCAGGCAAATTGACTACAGTTTTCCTGGGGGATCGTCCCATGATGCGCATTCTTGCTTCTTTGTTACTGGTTTCCGGTGTGGCATACGCGCAGCAGGAACTTCCAGCGAAAACCATCCGTATCTGCGATGACAAAGGTTGCTCGGAGCGTCCGCGCGACTCCGCCAGCTTCAATCCCGCCGCCAACGTCGACCCCGAAGAAGAGCGCCGATTGGCAGCCCTTTCCGACATCGCCAAAAAAGACCCACGCGCCGCCTACGACCTGGGTCTGCGCTACTTCCGTGGCGACGGCGTTCGCCAAGACAGCTACCAGGCCCTGCAATGGATGCGCGACGCCGCCGAGCGCGGCATCCTGCCGGCCCAGTTGGCCGTGGGCCGCTTTTACCTGATGGGGCTGGAAGAAATGGGTTCCGACCCGGCCGAGGCCGAAAAATGGCTCTCCATGGCCGCCAGCCGGGGCGACAAGGAGGCCAAGAAACTGCTGGCCGAGGCGAGCGCCGCCAAGAAGAACGAAGCCACCTACCGCCAGTGGCGCGAGCGCAACCGCGACCACTGGTACGGCTACTGGCGCACCGGCTACCCCTACTACTGGTACTGGCGGGGCGGCGCCTGGTACTACCGCTAAAGCAAGCTCCCCATTTTTAAACCCGAAAGAAGAAAGAAGGCTGATATGAAAACAATGCGCGCACCGATCCGTTGGTCGGCCCTGGTTTGTTCGCTGGCGCTGGCCGGTTGCGTCACGCCCGGCGGCACGGTTTCCTCGGGCAGCAGCCCCACTGCCGTCACGGGGGGCGCCGCAG
>NZ_JBFJMY010000199.1:0-7384 GCF_041633695.1 Hydrogenophaga sp. | reverse complement strand
TGGCTGCATCTCAAGCTGCTGCTGGTGCTGCTGCTGATCGTCTACCACGTGTACTGCGGCCGGTTGCTGCGGGTATTCGAGGCCGGCGAAAACCGTCGCTCGCACGTCTGGTACCGCTGGTTCAACGAAGCGCCGGTGCTCATGCTGGTGGTCGTTGTGGTGCTGGTGGTGGTCAAGCCCTTTTGACCGCAGCGGCTTTGAAAACCCGCTCGTCTGCCTGGCCGCTGGCGCTGTTGTTCGCGGCGCTGGTGGTGTACGCCAGCCTGTACCCGTTTTCCGCCTGGCGGCTGCAAGGTGTTGCTCCCTGGGCGTTTTTGACCGCGCCCTTGCCGCAGTACTGGACCGGCTTTGATGTCGGGGCCAACCTGGTGGGCTACGCGCCACTGGGATTTTTGCTGGCACTGGCGTTGATGCGATCCGGATCGGGCCGTTGGTCTTGGCCGCTGGCGGTGTGCGCGCCCGTGCTGTTGTCGCTCGGCATCGAGACTTTGCAAAATTTTCTGCCACAACGCGTGCCCTCCAACCTCGACTTCGCCTTGAACAGCGCTGGCGCTGTGCTGGGTGCCAGCGTGGCCTGGCTGCTGGAAAAACTGGGGGGCTTGCGCCGCTGGAGCCAGTTTCGAGCGGATTGGTTCGAGGCCGGCGCGCACGGCAGTCTGGTGATGCTGGCCCTTTGGCCTGCGGCCTTGTTGTATCCGGCCTCGGTGCCCTTTGGCTTGGGACAGGTCTGGGATCGGCTGGAGGCGTTCCTGTCGCAACTTCTCGCCGACACGCCGTTTCTGGAGTGGTTGCCCCGCCACGCCGAAGCTGCGACCCATCTGGGCCCGTTGGCCGAAGCCTTTTGTATCGCCTTGGGATTGCTCGCGCCCTTGTTCATGGGCTACGCCGACATGCGATCGGTGGTGCGGCGGCTGGGATTTTTGTTCGCCTTGCTCTTTTGTGGTCTTGCAGCGGTGGGCTTGTCGTCGGCGCTGACTTACGGCCCTTCGCACGCCTGGTCCTGGATCGGTCCGCAATCCGAACTGGGGCTGATCCTGGCCCTGGCCATGGGCTTGGCCGCATTGGCATTGCCCCGGCGCCTGTGTGCCGTGGGTCTGCTGCTGTGCCTGGCGGTCTCGCTCAGTCTGCTCAACCACGCCTTGCCCAGCCCCTACTTTGCACAATCGCTCGAAGTCTGGGAGCAAGGCCGGTTTATCCGCTTCCATGGCCTGTCGCAATGGCTGGGCTGGTTGTGGCCTTTTGCGGCGCTGGTCTTGGGTGTGCGTTTGGTGGCCCGAGCGCCCTCACGTCCAAGGGCCGCCCACTAGAATCCTCACATGGCAGAAAACAAGTCTTATTACCAGCGGCACATCTTCTTTTGCCTGAACCAGCGCGCGGGTGGCGAAGCCTGCTGCGCCGACCACAAGGCCCAGGCCGCGTTTGATCGGTGCAAATCCCAGGCCAAGGCGCAGGGCCTGCTGGGCGAAGGCAAGGTGCGTGTGAACAAGGCGGGTTGTCTGGACCGCTGCGCCGGTGGTCCGATTGCCGTGGTCTACCCGGAAGCCGTTTGGTACAGCTACGTGGACGAGAGCGATATCGACGAAATCGTGCAGTCCCATTTGCGCGATGGCGTGGTGGTGCAGCGGCTTCTCACGCCGCCCGAAGTGGGTCGGTGATACCTTTCTTGCGCACTGCACGCCGTCCTTGGGCGGGTGCGCCCCATGAGGATTTGCGATGAACGCCCAAACCGAATACTTGCTACAGGACGGCCCCGCCGGGCCGTTGGAGGTGGCGATCGACCGGCCCGACGGCGAAGCCCTGGGCGTGGCCGTCATTGCCCATCCCCACCCGGTGCACGGCGGCACTTTGTCGAACAAAGTGGTCCAGACACTGGCGCGCGCCTTTGTGCAAAGCGGCTGGACGGCGGTGCGTTTCAACTTCCGGGGCGTTGGACGCAGCGCCGGGGTTTACGACAATGGTGTCGGCGAGCTGGACGACCTGTTGTCCGTGGTCCAGGCGCAAGCGCCGTCAGGCGGTCTGGCGTTGGCGGGTTTTTCCTTCGGGGCTTTTGTCACCAGCCAGGCGGTCGCGCGTTTGCACGGTGCGCGCGAGATCCGTCAGCTGGTATTGGTGGGCACGGCGGCGAGCCGCTTTGAGGTGGCCGAGGTGCCTGCGGAACTCCATGGCCGCACCGTGGTCATCCATGGCGAGCAGGACGACACGGTGCCGCTGACTTCGGTGATGGACTGGGCCCGGCCCCAGGTCTTGCCGGTGCTGGTAGTCCCTGGGGGCGGCCACTTTTTTCATGGCCAGTTGCCCTTGCTCAAAGACTTGGTTTTGCGCCAGTTGTGCACCTGAGCCCGAATTTCTGCGCCGTTGCGCGCATTTTTGTTTCACTTTTACCGACCTAGGATCCGATTTTGTTTCGTCGTTTTATCTCCCGATTGTTGGCGCTGTCCCTGCCCGTGTTGATGGCGCTTCCCGCTGCCGCCCAGTTGCCGCAGCCGCCCGAAGTCGCCGCCAAAGCCTATTTGCTGATGGACGTGACCTCTGGGCAGGTGCTGGCCGCGCGTGACCCCGATCAGCCGGTGGAGCCTGCGTCCCTGACCAAGCTGATGACCGCCTATCTGGTGTTTGACGCGCTCAAGGCCAACAAAATCACGCTGACGCAAACCATGCCGGTGAGCGAGCGGGCCTGGAAAATGCCGGGCTCGCGCATGTTCATCGACCCCAAAATGCAGGTGCCGGTGGAAGATCTGATCAAAGGCATGATCGTGCAATCGGGCAACGACGCCGTGGTGGCGCTGGCCGAGGGCGTGGGCGGTTCGGTGGAGCGCTTTGTGGAAATGATGAATGCCCAGGCCAAGGCTTTGGGTCTGAAATCCACTGGTTACAAGAACCCGGAGGGCCTGACCGAAGCCGGTCACACCACCACCGCGCGCGATCTGGCCACGCTGTCCGCGCGGCTCATGCACGACTTCCCGGAATACGTGCCGTACTACGCTATCCAGCGTTACCGCTATCCCGGCACCCCGGCAGCCAACGACACCAACCGCAATCTGCTGCTGTTCCGCGACCCGAGCGTGGACGGCCTGAAGACGGGGCATACCGATGCGGCCGGCTATTGCCTGGTGGCCACGGCACGCCGCCCGGTGGCCTCGCTGGGGGCTGGACCCGAAGGCCAGCGGCGCTTGCTCAGCGTGGTCCTGGGTGCTTCGAGTGAAAACGTCCGCGCGGCGGAAAGTCAGAAATTGTTGAATTGGGGCTACACGGCCTATGAAGCGGTGCGCCTTTTCCCCGCAGGCAAGCCAGTGGTTACGCCGCGTGTCTGGAAGGGCAAAGCGGCCGAGGTCAAGCTGGGCAAGCCCGAGGGCATTGTGGTGTCGGTGCCGACCGGCGAAGGCAGCCGCCTCAAAACCGAGGTGGCCCGCCCCGATCCTTTGATCGCTCCCCTGGTGCGCGGCCAGGCCCTGGGCAGCCTGCGCGTGTCCATGGCCAGTGGCGCTGCGGTGACCGAAGTGCCACTGGAAGTGCTGGAAACCGTCGAAGAAAGTGGCGTGTTCGGGCGTGCCTGGGACGCTTTGCGTCTCTGGATCCAGTGATAACCGGGATCCTGACGCGGGTTTTCAAGGGGCAGATGGCCCCGATAGCGGGTCATAGTTGCCCCGGCAGCAAGCCCGTGCTACATTAGAGGGCTTTTCGGAATCTTCCGAGAAGCATTCGTTTTCGCTTTTTATCCAAACGTTTAGGGACGTTTCATGCCAACCATCAATCAACTCGTGCGCCACGGCCGGGAGGTCGAAAAGACCAAATCCAAGAGCCCGGCCATGGAAAACTCTCCGCAGCGTCGCGGTGTGTGCACCCGTGTGTACACCACGACCCCCAAGAAGCCCAACTCCGCTCTGCGTAAAGTCGCCAAAGTGCGCCTGACCAACGGTTTTGAGGTCATCTCCTACATCGGCGGCGAAGGCCACAACCTGCAGGAACACAGCGTTGTGCTGGTTCGCGGCGGTCGTGTCAAGGACTTGCCTGGTGTGCGTTACCACATCGTGCGCGGTTCGCTCGATTTGCAAGGCGTGAAAGACCGCAAGCAGTCGCGTTCCAAATACGGTGCGAAGAAGCCCAAGGTCAAATAAGCCCTGTGTTTTTGGTAGTAGGTGCTGTTCTCCGCGTGGCGCGGTGAATCAGCGTAGTGACCCGATGTTGGGTCGAGTAAGTGAGAGTCCGAATGGCTCTCGCGGTGTCTGCCAAGGCGCCAACTGAAGCAAATTTTGAGGTGAAAAAATGCCACGTCGTCGCGAAGTCCCTAAACGTGAAATCCTGCCGGATCCAAAGTTCGGCAATGTCGAGCTCTCCAAGTTCATGAACGTGATCATGGAAGGCGGCAAGAAAGCTGTCGCCGAGCGCATCATTTATGGTGCTCTGGAGCAAATCGAGAAGAAAACCGGCAAAGACCCGGTCGAGGCGTTCTCGATGGCCATCAACAACGTCAAGCCCATGGTGGAGGTGAAATCCCGCCGCGTGGGTGGTGCCAACTACCAGGTGCCCGTTGAGGTGCGTCCCGTGCGCCGTCTGGCGCTGTCGATGCGCTGGATCAAGGAAGCTGCCCGCAAGCGCAGCGAGAAGTCCATGGCCATGCGCCTGGCCAACGAGCTGATCGAAGCCACCGAAGGCCGAGGCGGCGCCATGAAGAAGCGTGACGAAGTGCACCGCATGGCCGAAGCCAACAAGGCTTTCAGTCACTTCCGCTTCTGATTCGGGCATCCGTCCGCATCTGCATCCTGACCCGAGAGCCCGCATTCCCTTGAAACAGGGTGGCGGGCTCGTCCCCTTTTTGGAGTATTTCCATGTCTCGCACCACGCCCCTTGAGCGTTACCGCAACATCGGCATTTCCGCGCACATCGATGCCGGCAAGACCACCACCACCGAACGCATCCTGTTCTACACCGGTGTGAACCACAAGATTGGTGAAGTGCACGATGGCGCTGCCACCATGGACTGGATGGAGCAAGAGCAAGAGCGTGGCATCACGATCACCTCTGCCGCGACCACCTGTTTCTGGAAGGGTATGGACCTGTCCTTCCCTGAGCACCGCATCAACATCATCGACACCCCCGGCCACGTGGATTTCACCATCGAGGTGGAGCGTTCCATGCGCGTGCTCGACGGCGCCTGCATGGTGTACTGCGCCGTGGGTGGCGTTCAGCCCCAGTCGGAAACCGTCTGGCGCCAGGCCAACAAATACAAGGTGCCGCGTCTGGCCTTTGTGAACAAGATGGACCGCACCGGTGCCAACTTCTTCAAGGTCTACGACCAGATGAAGCTGCGCCTGAAGGCCAATCCTGTGCCTATCGTAATCCCAATCGGCGCGGAAGAGCACTTCACCGGTGTGGTCGATCTGCGCAAGATGAAGGCCATCATCTGGGACGAAGCTTCCCAGGGCATGACCTTCACGTTCGAAGAAATTCCGGCCGATCTGCTCGAGTCCGCCAAGAAGTGGCGCGAGAACATGGTCGAAGCGGCGGCTGAAGCCTCCGAAGAGCTGATGAACAAGTACCTGGAAGAGGGTGATCTGACCGAAGACGAGATCACCAAGGGCTTGCGCATCCGTACGCTGGCGGTCGAGATCCAGCCTATGTTGTGCGGCACCGCGTTCAAGAACAAGGGTGTGCAGCGCATGCTGGACGCCGTGATCGAACTCATGCCCTCGCCTGTGGACATTGACGATGTCAAGGGCACCGACGACGACGAGGAAGTCACCAGCCGCAAGCCCGACGACAACGAAAAGTTCTCGGCGCTGGCGTTCAAGCTGATGACCGACCCCTACGTCGGTCAGCTCACTTTCGTGCGCGTGTATTCGGGCGTCATGAAAAAGGGCGATACGGTCTACAACCCGATCAAGGGCAAAAAAGAACGTATCGGCCGTATCGTGCAGATGCACGCCAACAACCGCCTGGAAGTGGAAGAAATCCGCGCCGGCGACATCGCTGCCTGCGTGGGTTTGAAGGACGTGACCACGGGTGAAACCCTGTGCGATCCGGATTCCATCATCATGCTGGAGCGCATGGTCTTCCCCGAGCCCGTGATTGCACAGGCCGTGGAACCCAAGACCAAGGCCGACCAGGAAAAAATGGGCATTGCGCTGCAACGTCTGGCCGCTGAGGATCCTTCGTTCCGCGTCAAGACCGACGAAGAGTCGGGCCAGACCATCATCGCCGGCATGGGCGAGTTGCACTTGGAGATTCTGGTCGACCGCATGAAGCGCGAATTCGGTGTGGAGGCCAACGTGGGCAAGCCCCAGGTGGCTTACCGCGAAACCATTCGCAAGACGGTGGAAGACTCCGAAGGCAAGTTCGTGCGCCAGTCGGGCGGTAAAGGTCAGTATGGCCACGTGGTGTTCAAGATCGAACCCAACGAGCCAGGCAAAGGCTTTGAATTCGTCGATGCCATCAAGGGCGGTGTGGTTCCTCGCGAATACATCCCTGCGGTGGAAAAGGGCGTGATCGAAGCGCTGACCACGGGCGTTCTGGCCGGTTATCCGGTTGTGGACGTCAAGGTCACGCTGCACTTCGGTTCGTACCACGATGTGGACTCCTCCGAAATGGCCTTCAAGATGGCCGCCATCTTTGGCTTCAAAGAAGGTTGCCGCAAAGCCAGCCCGGTCATCCTCGAGCCCATGATGGCCGTGGAAGTCGAGACGCCAGAAGACTACGCCGGCAACGTGATGGGCGATCTGTCCAGCCGTCGCGGCATGGTGCAGGGTATGGAAGACATGGTAGGTGGCGGCAAGGCCATCAAGGCCGAAGTGCCCCTGTCGGAAATGTTCGGCTACTCGACCACGCTGCGTTCCGCGACCCAAGGCCGTGCGACTTACTCCATGGAGTTCAAGCACTACGCCGAAGCACCGCGCAACGTCGCTGAGGCGATCGTCGCAAGCCGCGCGAAGTAAGCCCACCCCCGCGCCGCGCCTGCGGCGCGTCACCCCCTCAAGGGGGCGTTGCGAGTGGACCGGCAAAGCCGGATCCACCGCAACCTGGGGAAAGCACTTCACGCAATCAAGTTTTGTCTTCGGCGCCGCGCAAGCGGTTGACCAGCTGCCCGTGGCAGGTCAAGGCCGGAAACGTTAAACCAGCACGGGCTTTGTTCTTTTGAGGTATTTGAAATGGGAAAAGAGAAATTCACGCGGACCAAGCCGCACGTCAACGTGGGCACCATCGGTCACGTCGACCACGGTAAAACCACCTTGACGGCGGCCATCACCACCGTGCTGGCCAAGAAATTTGGCGGTGCGGCCAAGGCCTACGACCAGATCGATGCAGCGCCCGAAGAGAAGGCCCGTGGCATCACCATCAACACCGCCCACGTGGAATACGAAACGGCCAACCGCCACTACGCCCACGTCGA
>NZ_JBFJMY010000198.1:0-7385 GCF_041633695.1 Hydrogenophaga sp. | reverse complement strand
GGCCGATCAGCAGCGCTCGCGAACTGGGCGTCCGTGCGGCCACGCCCGTGCCGGACCATCCGGCAAACGCTTGTAAATCGAAGGTGGTAAGGCATGGTGGATCGTGCGCCGATGCGGGTCGGCGGCCGTTGCGCACTTCGGCAACGCTGGGAAGAGATCGCGCAAAACCCCCTGTACGATCCGCAGCGCCCACGCTTGGGGCCTATGCCACCACCCGCCACCACCGCCGGCAGATCACCCGATTGCACCGGCTTCAGACCGAAAGCCCAAACACATGACCAGCCCTGCTGCGCGCACCCGAAACCGGGTTGTCTTGTTTTGCAGTGACGATGTGATACCCAACATCATCCTGAACCACGCTCTGAGCGAAATGGTGGCCATGGGGCTGCGGCCGGTGGTGTTCCTCACACCCATCCCACAACCGCGGACCGCCCCTCCGCCCTCCTTGCAGCGCATGGCGTTCTACGAGCGCGGGCTTTTGCACGCGCACATCTTTCCCGAGCTTGATCGCTCGGGGCCTGGCCGGGCGGCCACGCTGTTGCCGGCGCTGAAGTCGTTCACCGAACTGGCGCGCATGCATGGCGGCTTCCACCCGATCGCGCAGCTGGACGATGAGCGGGTGTCCGCCGAGATCGATCACCCCGATTTTCTGGGTGCGGTTTCGGCGCACAACTACCTGTTGTTCAAGACCCGCCACATGCACCGCATCCAGCAGCAAGGTGGCTTTTTATGGAACCTGCACCACGGCCCCTTGCCCGACAACCGTGGTCTGCTGGCGCCGTTCTGGAACCTGCTGGAAGGGCGGCCCGCCCACGGGGTGTCGCTGCACGAAATCACCGAAGGCATTGACACCGGCGCCTTGATCGCCACGGCCCGGCTGCGCCTGTCGGGCCATCCCTCGGTGTTGAGCTCGATGATCGAGCTCGGTGTACCCGGCGCCCACCTGGTGGTGCAAACGCTGCGGCGGCTCACGCACGGGCACCCGGTGCAGCCCTTGCCCCAGCCCCCCAGAACCGGCAACTACCGAAGCTACCCGACCGAAGACGACATTCAACACGCCGCCCACAAAGGCATCCGGCTGGTGGACAGTGCGGCCGATATGGCGCGGCTGTACTGCGAGCTGTATGGTCTGAGCACCGCGTTCTCGCACCAGGTGTTGTTGCCCGCGATAGCGGCATTTGAAGCGCAATGGGCCGACCACCGCGTGCCGACGGTGGCGCCAGAAATGGCTGCGGAAATGGCTCCAGAAATGGTGACGGCAGCGGAGGCAGCGGAGATCGGTCCGGACTGATGCCCCTTCCCCGGCCTCCGCAGCAACCTCAGACCAGCAGCGTGTTGACGCGCTTCACATAAGCCGCCGGGTCTTCCGGCAGGCCACCCTCGGCCAGCAAGGCCTGGTCGAACAGGATGTGGGCCAGGTCGTCAAAGTGTTCGCTGGTTTCCAGCTTTTTCACCAAGGCATGCTCGGCGTTCACTTCCAGGATCGGCTTCACCTCGGGCGCTTGCTGCCCGGCCTGCTTGAGCATGCGCGAGAGCTGGGTGGACAGATCGCCGTCGCCCACCACCAGACAGGCCGGTGAGTCCACCAGGCGGGTGGTCACGCGCACGTCCTTGGCTTTGTCGGCCAGGCTGACCTTCAGGCGCTCCAGCAGCGGCTTGAAGGTTTCGGCGGCCACTTCGGCGGCTTTCTTCTCGTCGTCGTCGAGCAGCGTGCCCAGATCGACCGCGCCCTTGGCCACCGACTGCAACGGTGTACCGTCGAACTCGGTGAGGAAGGACAGCGCCCACTCGTCCACCCGGTCGGTCATGAGCAGCACTTCGATGCCCTTCTTGCGAAACACCTCCAGCTGCGGGCTGTTCTTGGCGGCGGCCAGTGAATCGGCGGTGATGTAGTAGATCGCCGCCTGGCCCTCTTTCATGCGGGCCTTGTAGTCGCCCAGGCCGGTGCTCAGGCCTTCGGCCTGGGTGGAGGCGAAACGCAGCAGCTTGGCGAGCTTGTCGCGGTTGGCGTGGTCTTCGCCCAGGCCTTCTTTCAGCACCGAACCGAACTCGGCGTAAAACGCCGTGTACTTGCCCGCGTCTTTCTCGGCCGCAGCCTTGTCTTCTTCCGACACCACGTCGGTCACACCGTCGGTGCTGGCGGCGGCTTCGGGTGCTTGGTCCTTCTTGGCCAGGTCTTCCAGCATGGCCAACACGCGGCGGGTATTGCCCTCGCGGATCGCTTTCACGTCGCGGCTTTCCTGCAGCAGTTCGCGGCTCACGTTGAGCGGCAAATCGGCCGAATCGACCACGCCCTTGACGAAGCGCAAGTACGAAGGCATCAGGCTTTCGGCCTCGTCCATGATGAAGACACGCTTCACGTACAGCTTGATACCGGCCTTGCGGTCGCGGTTCCACAGGTCGTGCGGCGCCTTGGCCGGCAAATACAGCAGTTGCGTGTATTCGGTCGTGCCTTCCACCCGGTTGTGGCTCCAGGCCAGCGGTGGGTCCTGGTCGTAGCTCAGGTTTTTGTAGAACTCGGCGTACTGCTCATCGCTCACGTCCTTCTTGCTGCGCGACCACAGGGCGTTGGCCGAGTTCACAGCCTCCCATACGTCCTGCTGCACATATTCGCTTTTCTCCTGGTCCCACTCTTCCTTTTGCATCAGCACCGGCAGGCTGATGTGGTCCGAGTATTTGGTGATCAGGGACTTGAGCTTCCAGTGGTTGAGGTATTCGCTGGCGTCGTCGCGCAGGTGCAGCACGATGCGCGTGCCGCGTTCGGCGCGTTCGATGGTTTCCACCTCAAACTCGCCCGTGCCGCCACTGACCCAGCGCACGCCTTCGGCGGCGGGCAAACCGGCCCGGCGCGATTCGACCGTGATCTTCTCGGCCACGATGAAGCCCGAATAAAAGCCCACGCCGAACTGGCCGATCAACTGCGCGTCCTTCTTCTGGTCGCCACTCAGGTGACCCATGAAGTCCTTGGTGCCGCTCTTGGCAATGGTGCCCAGGTGCTCCACCGCTTCGGCCTGGCTCATGCCAATGCCGTTGTCGGTGATGGTGATGGTCTTCGCGTCCTTGTCGAAGGCCACGCGCACCTCCAAGTTGGGCGCGTCTTCAAACAGGGCGGCGTTGTTCAAGGCCTCGAAGCGCAGCTTGTCGCAAGCATCGGAGGCGTTGGACACCAGCTCGCGCACGAAGATTTCGGGGTTGGAATACAGCGAATGGGTGACGAGGTGCAGCAGTTGCGACACTTCGGCCTGGAACGACAGGGTTTGTTTGCTCATGGTGGTGGTTCGTGACCGCAATCGGTGAAAAATGAAAAACAGGCGCGCAGCCCAAGAAGCCGCGCACGAACTCGCAAGCACGAATTATGGGCGGAAGCGGTTTTTTCAAGCCCCGGGTTGTGGCCGCAAGGACGAACCGCCTCCACCCCGTTCGCCCTGAGCCTGTGGAAGGGCTTGGGCCAGCGCAGCCCGATGGGGCGCGATCGCGCTCAGTCGACAGCCGACGGCAACGGGCGCAGCCAAGCCAGCAACTGCGCCGCCACATCTGGGTTCGAGAGCAAGTCCAGGTGGCCGGTGCGGTAGAGCACGCGCTGGCTGCTTTTGGCAAACACCAGCTGGCGCTCGGGGTCGTCGTGCCGGCCCAGCGCACTGTTCAGCGGCACCAGGCCATCGCCCGTCAGCCGCTCGGCCAGCAGGCCCCGTTGCCCAGCCAGGGTGGCCGCCACGGTAAAACAGGCCACGCCCTCGGGCAAGGGCAGCGGCGTCTGGTGGTCTTCAAAAGAGGGGCCCCAGCCCGGGTTGCGCCCGGCTCTACGAGCCGCCGCATCGGCGTCGGGTACCGCGCGGCGTTCGGATGGGCCGAACCGGTCACGCCCCTGCCAGTCGGCGTCTTGCACCGAGCCGTGGCGCAGGTCGGTGATGCCCGCGCTGCGCAACTGGCCCAGCCGCTGAAACGGTGCACTGAACGGCGTGGCACCCAGCAACACGTCGACCCCATGGCCGGCGCGCTCCAGCGGTGCGCCATGGTGCGGCGTCCCCAGAAACACCAGCTCGCGCAGCAAGCCCGGCCAAGCCTGGCCCTCTTCGCGTGCGATCTGCACACCCGAGCGCGCCACCAGCCCGCCCATGCTGTGGCCCACGATGCTGATGCGCACCAGCGGCACCGGCCACGCAGCCACCAGCCGCGCCAGCAGGGCGGCCAGCTCGCGCCCGTTTTCCGAAACGTGACGCCCGGTGTTGTAGCGCAGGTAGACCGGCGTGCAGCCCAGCGCCTGGGCAAGGTAAGCCCCGTGGTCGTGGCCGTCGCGCCGCCACTGGGTGTCGTTCATGCACAGGCCGTGCACGAGCAGCAGCAAATGGGGGCTGGCGGCCGCACCGAGCTGCTTCTTGAGTGCGCCGGTTGCGCCGGTTGCGTCGGGTGTTTCGGGTGTGGCCAGGGCCAGCGTTCGCCCGTTGAAGCGCATTTCCATCGCCTGCGCCAGAGGGTTGCCGCTGGCCTGCAGCCGGTCCCCCATCACACCGTTCAGCGCCGCCAGCACCGCCTCGCGCTGCGGCGAAGCGTCGGGGTGCGTGGACGGGTCGTCCAGCAGCGGCAGCAGCGCACCCAATACGCCGTCGGCGCCCTGCCCCACCAGCGCGGCCACACCACGGATGCCCCGGTAGATCCGCCCCGTCAGCCCACCGGTTTGCGTGTCAGAAGCGCCGCTGGACAGCCCCAGCGTGCGCCGCACCGACTGGTGCACCCCCTCGGTGATGTCGATCACGCCGTGGGTGGCCTGGGTCGCGAGCTGGGCCGCGGCCTTCAGGTCGGACGGGCGCAGGTGGCGCAGCAGGTTGGTGCGCTTGGAATCGGATGGGGTGGTAGGTGCCATGGCGCATTGTGACCCCGCTTCTGGTTTAGCGATGGGGGGAGCAACCTAGGCGCTCGCATGCACCCGTTTGCAGGCTACTTGGACGAGGATGCGACGCGCACCACTTCGCCAATCGAACGAGCACCTGGCGCATATGCCGACATACCAGCTCCCGCAACCGCCACGAAAATGGCGGTGAAAACGAACGGCAGCGCGGTACGCCGTACCGCAGTAACCAACCAGTGCTCGGGATCGTCTCCGCGAACATAACGGTACAAGGCATACGACAGCGCACCGTCTACCAGCAACTCGGCCAGCAGCGCCGGGGCGATATAGATGATATACAGCGACGCAACGGCCAGCCCCACCGCCAGCACGACCGCCAGCAGCGGGATCGCCAGCTCGTCGGCCTCTGCGATCGCGCCTGCGGCGTCGCCAAGGTCGGAAGACAGGCCCGGGCTGTCAGCCACCGGTGAGCCCGCGCGGTCGAATTGGGCGCTCGCACCGCCACCACCAAAATCGCCCCGTCCCCCACTGCGGATCGGCATACCGACCTCGCCACTGCCCCCCGAGCCAGACCCCGATGAAGGCGACAAGTCCGGCACATCTGCGTAGTCCTCCCGATTGGTCCGGAGCCACAACCAGACCAGGAACAGAAACATGGCATAGGCCAAACCCACCGCCAGCGGGTAGCGCAAAGCCATGCTCTCCACGCCCTGGCGCAGCATCACGAACGAAGAGAGCAAGCCAAAAGCGCCCGTCAGCGCCGCGATCAGCGTCATCTGCAATCTGGGGTAGGACTCGGCTTCCAGCTTGCGACGGGCACGCTGGATGGCTTGGGAGCGGATGAATATGCGGTGGCGTGGTGGCATGTCAATTCAAGACTCGTTTAGGTTGGCAACCAAAGGAGCCTCCGCTCACACGACAAGCCATATCGGCAACAGGAAACACCTCGCGTTAGCCGCCGGAATCTGCTTTCGCATATGCGGACATCCGGTCCAAGAACGAGGGGAGAAGGTCTTGCCTCCCCGCAATACTCACGAGTTGAACCGCTGCGATTAACCCAAGCGCCCCCGCCGCGCCAAGAGCTTTTTGGAGGTCCTGATCAGAATAACTACCCTCTACGCGTCCATGCTTGTGTCGCCGGCTCACTTGAAGAAATCCCGTATGCGTGAAATCGTTCAACTGATTCCAAGCCGAGAGCTTGAAACTCGAAAACACACCACCTGGCGTACCGATTTTTTTCTCGTACTCAGCAACAAGAGTTCCGAAATCTTTTCCGATATGACCCTTCCTGAACTTTGTCAACTCGACTTCGGTGGCGCACTGATAGAGCCACAAGCCGCGGACCAGTGACTCCGAAAGAACTCGTATCAAAGCGAATGCGGATCCATAGAGTTCTGACGAATGAAGCACAGCGATTGCAGCTTGATGCTCCAAGGCAACATCGAAACACCCGACCGCGAGCTGAGATCGCTCATCAGACTGATATACGAGCCCCGCCGTGCGATCGTTGATCCACCGCACCAAGTCAACCACCTCTGTATGTTCCGCTACCGTTTGCATTTACGCGCCAATCAACTGAACTCGAGTTTGGAAAGCTTTCAAAAGCTCTCCCCCACCCCCAAGAACCGCCACTGACCCACCGGCAAATTGCCCAACACCACGTTGCCAATGCGGATGCGCTTCAGACCCACCACGTGCAGGCCCACCTGCTCGCACATGCGGCGGATCTGGCGCTTTTTGCCTTCGACCAGCACGAAGCGCAGTTGCTCGGGGTTCATCCAGTCCACCTGGGCGGGTTTGAGCGGCTGATCGTCCAGGCTGAGGCCGTGGCGCAGCCGGGCGAGTTGCTGGGCCGGGAAGACGGCTTGCACGTTTTGCGAGACCACGCCTTCGCCCTGCGGGCCGTTGGGCGCCCAGTGCACGCGCACCAGGTATTCCTTTTCGATACCGCTGTTTTCACCGATGAGGGTGCGGGCGACGCGGCCGTCTTGCGAGAGCACCAGCAAGCCAGTGGAATCGATATCGAGCCGACCGCAGGGCGCCAGGCCACGCGTGTGTTCGGACGCGAAGCGGCGGCCATCTTCGGGGGTGCGTGCGTCGCCGCGCCACTGGCTGGGCGCGCCGATCAAGGTGGCGGCGGCTTCGTGGCCGTCTTCGGGTTGGCCGCTCACGTAGCCCATGGGTTTGTGCAGCAGGATGGTGACTTGCCCGGCCTGCTGGTGGCGAGCTTGCGGTAGCACTTCGATCTGCACGTCCGGCGCCACGGGCATGCCCATTTCGGCGGGCTGTCCATTCACCAGCACCCAGCCGCGCGCGATCCAGGCGTCGGCCTCGCGGCGCGAGCACAGGCCGAGCTCGGCCATGCGCTTGTTCAGGCGCACCTCGCCGTTGACATTGCCCACGCGGGCCAGATCGGGCCGGTCGGCCCGCACGGGCCGTGGCGCGGCGGGTGGAGCGCGGTAGTCGTCGCGTCCGGGGCGCTGTGCCTGGGCCTGCGCGCTGCCTGGACCAGCCGGGCGGCGAGCGTCACCACGTGGTT